>BJFP01000001.1:0-7371 GCA_014189875.1 Verrucomicrobiota bacterium
GGGCGGATACTGACAGGACGCCGGTTCCGCTCCTGCGACATGCGCGTTGCCTCACGGCCGCGCGGACGGAGATCACGTCGTCCGACATGCCAAACAGAGCGGAAGAAGCGGCACGGGAGAAGGCCGGGGAGGAGGCGTGGAAAATGGGCAGCAGCTCGAGAAGCTTCACCCCGGCCAGCCAGTGCCGAAGCGATGATCAGATCGCCGGCCCGCCCGCCTCGGACTGCGCGTCGAATTTGTGCAACGGCATCCCGTGTGCATCTGCAACGCCGCGGCAGGTGATTTTCCCGTCGAGGAGATTCAGGCCGCCGATGAGGTTTGGATCTTTTTTGAATGCACCCGGAATGCCGTGGTCCGCGATGAGTTCGATGTAGCGGTAGGTCACGTTTGTGAGCGCCTGCGTCGCGGTGCGCGCGAATGCGGCGGGCATGTTTGCGACGCAATAATGCGTCACGTCCTCCTCGACGAAAACCGGATCGTGATGCGTGGTGGCGCGCGAAGTTTCCGCGCAGCCGCCCTGATCGATCGCGATGTCCACGAAGACGCTGCCCTTCTTCATCACGCGCATCATCTCGCGATCGATCAGCTTCGGCGCGCGCGCGCCGGGCACGAGCACGGCGCCGATGAGCAGATCCACTTCGGGGAGCATTTCGAGGATGTGCGCGCGGTTCGAGTAGAGCGTGTGCGCGGTGTGCAGGGTGATGTCGAGGAACCTCATGCGCTCCACGTCCACGTCGAGGATCGTCACGTCCGCGCCGAGGCCCTGCGCCATGCGCGCGGCGTTCACGCCCGCGGTACCGCCGCCGATGACGACCACTTTTCCCGGCAGTACGCCGGGCACCCCGCCGAGCAGCACGCCGCAACCGCCGAGGTGTTTTTGGAGAAAATTTCCACCCATGAGCACGCTCATACGTCCGGCGATTTCACTCATCGGTTCGAGCAGCGGGAGGCGGCGGTTCACCTCGACGGTCTCGTACGCGATGCCGGTGATTTTTGCGGAGAGCAGCGCCTCGGTGAGCGGCTTGCTCGCGGCGAGGTGGAGATACGTGAAAACGATCTGGCCTGGGCGCAGCAGCGGCCATTCGGACTCGAGCGGCTCCTTCACTTTCACGATCAATTCCGATCGCGCAAAGACCTCGCTGTGCTGCGCGACGATCTCCGCACCGGCAGCGGCGTATTGTTCGTCTGGAAAGCCGGAGCCCGCGCCGGCATTTGTCTCGACGAAGACTTTGTGCCCGCGCCGGACGAGCTGGTAGGCGGCGCTCGGGAGGAGTGCGACGCGATTTTCCTGCGCTTTGATTTCCTTGGGGACGCCGATGTTCATGCGCGGAGTGTAGCGCGTGCGATGCGCCGCGACAATTTGAACGTTGGATGTTGAACGTAAAAATTTGGACGTTTGGTCCGCCGCAGGCGCGTTCCGAATGTGGATGGGCGTCGTGACATCGAGAGGCCGCTGCGCGGGGCTTAACGTCCAAGATTTAACGTTCAACATCCAACGGTCAAAATCCGGACAGGACACTGCTGCTGGCATTGCGCGTGAATCGCGCAATGATGCGCGCGTGCCTGCATATTCCGAACATCCCGAACTCCTCGCGCCCGCCGGTGGCTGGGACTGTCTGCGTGCCGCCGTCGCGAATGGCGCAGATGCCGTTTACTTCGGCCTGCCGCGTTTCAATGCGCGGTTGCGCGCGGACAATTTCCGCGACGACGAGCTGGTGGAGGTCGTGCAGTTCTGCCACCGCCAAGGCGTGAAGGCATACGTGGCGTTCAACACGCTCGTCTTCACCGGCGAACTCGACGCGGCGGAACAGATGCTGCGCGATTGCAGCCGCGCTGGCGTGGATGCGCTGATCGTGCAGGACGTGGGCCTCGTGCGGCTCGCACGGAAAATCACGCCGGAGCTGCCGATTCACGCGAGCACGCAGATGACGATCACTTCGCCGGAAGGCGCAGAGTTTGCACGCGAACTCGGAGTCGAGCGCGTGGTGCTGGCGCGCGAACTGTCGCTGCGTGAACTCGAAAAATTCCAAAAGCACGGCGAAGGCGGCGCATCGGAAAAATCAGCAATCAGCAACCAGCAATCCGAAATGCCGCTGGAGGTTTTCGTCCACGGCGCGCTCTGCGTGGCCTACAGCGGGCAGTGCCTCACGAGCGAATCGCTCGGGCAGCGCAGCGCGAATCGCGGTGAATGTGCGCAGGCGTGCCGCATGCCGTATGAGCTGATCGTGGACGGCGAAGTGCGCGATCTCGGTGACAAAAAATATCTGCTCTCGCCGCAGGATCTCGCTGCGGTGGATCAGATCCCGGCGCTGCTGGAGCGCGGCGTGGTGAGTTTCAAAATCGAGGGCCGGCTGAAGTCTCCCGAGTATGTCGCCGCTGTGTGCCAAGTGTATCGCCGCGCGATCGATGCGGCGCTCGCGCATCGCGAGCACACGGTGAACGAGGCGGACCGCTACCAGCTCGAGATGACTTTTTCGCGCGGCCTTTTCACGGGCTGGGTGAATGGTGTGGATCATCAGAGACTCGTGCCCGCACGCTCGGGGAAAAAGCGCGGGCCATTTGCGGGGACGATCACGAGGGTGAGGGACGCGGATGAGAGTGTGGAATTCGATGCCGCCATCCCACTGAAGCCCGGCGACGGGATCGTCTTCGACACCGGCGGCGACACAAATGCAGAGCAGGGCGGGCGCATTTATCAGATCAAGGGACACCGCTATTTTTTCGAGCACGGGCGGCTGGACTTCTCGCGCATCAAGCCCGGAGACCGCGTGTGGAAGACGGACGATCCCGCGCTGAACAAACGGCTCCAGCAAAGCTATGCAGGACGGATCGAGCCGCGGCGGCGCATCGCATTCACGCTCACGGTGCGCGGCGCGGCGGGCGGGCTGATGGAGATCGAGGCGGTGTGGGGCGATGGCGTGAAGGCCGTCGTGCAGTCCGCAATCCCGTTGCAGGCCGCGCGTACTGCGCCGCTTGGCGAGGAGAAGCTGCGCGAGCACCTCGGGCGTTTCGGTGAGCATCCGTATGCAGTGAGCGAGTTGCGCAACGAACTAACCGGGGCGGTGATTTTGCCCATCGGCGAGATGAACCGGATGCGGCGTCAGCTCGCGTCGGCGCTCGATGAGGCGATGCAGCGCAAGCGCGCGGAGTCGCCTCAGACGTGGCGTGAAATTTTCGCAGCGCACAACCACTCACCAGTCACCAATCACCAATCCCCCCCCTCGCTCGCCGTGCTCTGCCGCACGATGGAACAGGTCGAGGCAGCACTCGGCTGCGGAGTCGCGACGCTCTACGTGGATTTCGAGGACATCCGCCGCTACAAGGATGCCGTCGCGCTCGTGCGCGGATGCAGGACAGGGTTCCAGCCTGTCGCGGGCGAAGGCCGTGAGCCGGTTTTTGGAAATTCCGAAACGGGTTCCAACACCCGCGCCGAGGACAGGTCGGAAGCCTGTCCCACGATTTTCCTCGCGACGCCGCGCATCCAGAAGGCGGGCGAGCAGGGGTTCTTCAAGCTGATCGAAGCCGCTGCGCCCGATGGCGTGCTGATCCGCAATCTCGGTGCGATTGATTATTTCCAGGCGACATCGCTGCGGCGCATCGGCGACTTCTCGCTGAATGTCGCGAATCCGCTCACGGCCCAATATTTCCTCTCGCGCGGACTCGAACGCGTGACGATCAGCTACGATCTGAACATCGAGCAGGTGCTCGCGCTTTTGAACGAATGCGGGACGGACGCCGATTCCGCGTTCGGCGCTCCGCGTTCCGCGTTTGAAATCACGCTGCACCAGCACATGCCGATGTTTCACATGGAGCACTGCGTGTTTGCTGCGTTCATGAGCAAGGGCACGTCGTTCCTCGACTGTGGGCGGCCTTGCGACACGCACCGCGTGCATCTGCGCGACCGCGTGGGGATCCAGCATCCGCTGCGCGCGGATGTGGGCTGCCGCAACACGCTTTTCAACGCGGTGCCGCAGACGGGCGCAGGATTTTTCGACGTGCTGCGCGGCGCGGGGCTGCGGAATTTCCGCGTGGAGCTGCTGGAGGAGGATACGGCGGAAAGTGAGCGCGTGATCCGCGCTTACCAGTCGTTGCTCTCAGGCGAACGCGACGGCGAAGGGCTGTGGCGCGAGCTGCGCGCGCAGAGCCAGCTCGGGGTGACGAAGGGGACGCTCGACGCACGGTGAGACGATGTAGCCGCGTTTATGAAAACGCGGGCTGATCTTCCTGAGCGTCATGCAAAGAGTGCCCGCGCTTTCACAAGCGCGGCTACGAAGGGAGCAGCCTTCCCTTGGCTTCCGTGGCGTCGATGCCTGCGATCTCGATCAGCTTGTCGCGTGATTTTTCCCCGGCGATGAGCGTGATGTCCCGGCGGTGGATGGCGAGTTTTTCCGCGAGGAATTCCAACACGGCCTCGTTTGCCTTCCCTTCGAGCGCGGGTGCGGCGATTTTGACCTTCACGGCGTCGCCGTGCTCGCCGACCACCTCATCGCGCTTCGCATTCGGGACGATACGGAGCTTCAGGCGGCCCACGCTCAGGGCTTCACGTAAACGCCGATGAGCGGATACCGGCACGGATTCGGCGTGAAGAAGTCGCTGACGTAGCCGGTCTTCGTGCGCAGCTCGACGTGGCCCGCGCCCCTGCCGCCATAGACGATCACGCTGCCGACGGGTGCCTTGACCGGATCCATGCACGCGACTTTTTTGAAGCCAAAGTTGGTCGTGAGTTCGTCGCCGGCCTGCTTCGCGTAGCCGGTCGTCGGGCGGGTTTCCACGACGCCTGCGTCGAGTAGTGCATTTTTCACGAAGCGCCAGCAGGTGCCGTGGGAGCGGCCGTAGGCGCGGGCCGTGGCGATCTCCGCGGCGCGCATCATCCGGCTGTCGTAGTGGTAGGTGGATGCGCGCGAACCGAAAATGGAGAGGGTGCGCGATGCGGGCTTTGCGGCCTCGGGCTTGCGGTAGAGCGATTCCGCGGGCTCGATTTTCGCGATGTCAATTTTCCGCGGAGGCGTCTTGGCGTAAACCTTCTTCACCGTACGGGTGACCGGCATCCGCTTGCTGGACTTAGCGACGGTTGTCCGTTTGCCGGATCTGGCGGCTACAGTCCGCTTGCCGGATTTCTTCGTCGTCGTGCTCTTTTTCACCGGCGTGGTAGCCGCTTCCGCCGGGGCGGAATGGAGCACGAGTGCTGTGGCAATTGCGGCGGCGAGGAATCGGAAACGGCGGAATTTTTGCATGCGGTAGGGATTCTGAACGCGGGAGGGTAAGGCGGTGGTTCACATCGTCAAAGGATTTGTTCGGCTGCCGAAAATTATTCCCGCCGCGCATTCCGCGCACTAACGGTGCGGGCGTGAACCTCGAAACGCCGCTCGTGGAAACGGATGTGGTGCCGCCGCCCCGCGCGCGGCAGCTCGAACGCTTTGGGATCGCGACGGTCGGTGCGCTGCTGCTGCACTTCCCTCGAAGGTATGAGGATCGCACGCAGTTCGACCATTTTCCTGCCGAGACTGCGGACAAGGCGGTGTGCGTGTGCGGCATCGTGAAAAAGACGTCGCTGCGGAGGCTGCGCGGCGGGCAGCGGATGTTCGACGTGCTGATCGAGGAGGAGGATGCGGGCGCATTCGGCGGGCGGCTCGTGTGCCGGTGGTTTAATTCACATTGGGTGGAAAAGATGATCGCGCAGGGCCACACGCTCGTGGTGCACGGCAAGCCGAAGCTGAGCGCAGGCAACGTGGTGATCACGCATCCGGAGTTTGAAATCGTGGAGGACGACGCGGAGCAGAGCATCCATCTCAAGCGCATCGTGCCCATCCACGCAGCGACCGAGGGGCTCACGCCGCGCGTCCTGCGGCGGATCGTGTGGGATGTGCTGGAGCGGCTGGAGGATGATGTGGTCGCGCAGCTCGTGCCGCCCGCGCTCGACAGGATGCCGCGCGCGTGGGCGCTGCGGCAGATGCACTTTCCAAAGTCGTGGGAGGATCTCGCAAAGGCGCGGAAGCATCTCGTGCTGGAGGAATTTCTCGCGATGCAGCTCGCGGTGAGTGCGAAGCGCGCGGAGTTGAAAGCCGAGCGCGGCGAACCGCACTGCGGACCGGGTGAAATCATGCGGCGTCTGCACGCGTCGCTGCCGTTCCCGCTCACGGGTGCGCAGCAGCGGGCCGTCGCGGAGATCCGCGACGATCTCGCCAGCGCGCGTCCGATGAATCGCCTGCTGCACGGCGATGTCGGCTCCGGCAAGACGCTCGTGGCGATGAGCGCGATGCTGCTGTGCGTGGAGTCGGGCTTCCAAGCCGCGCTCATGGCGCCGACGCAGATTCTCGCTGAGCAGCACTTCCTGAATTTCCGCCGCCTGCTGGAGCCGCTCGGCATCCGCGTCTCGCTGCGCACCGGCGCGCGAAAGGAGGACGCGGGCGAGATGCCGCTGTTCTCGCCGCAGACCGAGGGTGCGAATTCGGAGCCGCACATTTTCGTCGGCACTCATGCGCTGCTTTATGAGGGCGCGGGGATTTCGCGGCTGGGGCTGGCGGTGATTGATGAGCAGCACAAGTTCGGCGTGATGCAGCGGGCTCGCCTGCGCGGCGAGGGCGCGGTGCCGGATGTGCTCGTGATGACGGCAACGCCGATCCCGCGCACGCTCACGATGACGCTTTACGGGGACCTCGATGTGTCCACGCTTGATGAGATGCCTCCGGGGCGCGGACGCATCGTCACGCTCGTGCGCCCGCCGGAGAAACTGCCGGACGCGGTGAAATTCATCCGCACGCAGCTCGACGAGGGGCGGCAGGCTTACATCGTCTATCCGCTCGTCGAGGAGAGCGAACGGCTGGAGGCGAAGGCTGCGACGGCGGAATTTGCGAAATGGAGCGAACTGCTCGCGCCGATGAAATGCGCGCTGCTGCACGGTCGCGTGCCGCCAGAGGAAAAGGACGCGGTGATGACCGCATTCCGCAGCGGCGCGACGAAGGCGCTCATCGCGACAACGGTGATCGAGGTCGGCGTGGACGTGCCGAATGCAAACGTGATGCTGATCGAAAACGCGGAGCGCTTCGGCCTCGCGCAGCTCCATCAGCTCCGCGGGCGCATCGGGCGCGGCGCGCACAAGAGCTGGTGCGTGTTGCTCACCACGGGCAACGACGCGGAGTCGCTGGAAAAACTGCGCATCCTCGAAAATACGGGCGACGGCTTCGAGATCGCGGAGGCGGATCTGAGATTGCGCGGTCCGGGCGATCTGCTCGGCACGGCGCAGAGCGGGCTCGCGCCGCTGCGGCTAGGCGATCTTTTTGCGGACTCCGATCTGATGAAGCTCGCGCGCAACCACGCGTTCCTGATCTTCGAGCGCGATCCGAAACTCGAACTGCCGGAGAATGCCGGCTG
>BJFP01000001.1:7672-33428 GCA_014189875.1 Verrucomicrobiota bacterium
TCGTCGGCATCCTCGTCGGCTACGCGTGGTGGCGCCATGAGCACCGCGATGTGCGGCGCGTGGCGGAAAAATTCACGCCGCTCGTGTCTCCGAAGCTCAGCCTCGACGACGTGAAGGTGCTCGCGGCGATTGATGCGGAATACACGCGGCTCGTGCAGTCCGTCGTGCCGAGCGTGGTGAGCATCACGAGTTCGCGCACCGTCACGCAGCTCGCGCCGCTCACGATCGAGGATCTGCTCACGGGCCGGCAGCGCACGCAGCGCGCGAAGAGCACTTCGCTCGGCAGCGGCGTGATCGTCTCGAAGGAGGGCCACATTTTGACGAACCACCACGTCATCGCGGGCATGACGGAAGTGCGTGTGCAGCTCACCGACGGACGCAATCTCGCCGCCGCGCTCATCGGCAGCGATCCGGCGACGGACATCGCGGTGCTGCGGATTGACGCACCGGGCATCGAGCCGCTGCCTCTCGGTGACAGCGATGTGCTGCGCGTGGGGCAGCAGGTTTTCGCCGTGGGAAATCCATACGGTCTCGACGAGAGCGTGACGCGTGGCATCGTGAGCGCGAAGGGACGGCAGATGTCGAGCGACAGCGCCATCGAGCACATCCAGCACGACGCCGCGGTGAACCAGGGCAACTCCGGCGGGCCGCTGCTGAATGTGCGCGGCGAAATCATCGGCATCAATTCACAGATCTTCAGCCGCACGGGCGGATGGCAGGGGATCAGTTTTGCGATCCCGTCGAACACGGCGCGTCGCGTCCTCGACGGGATCATCAAGCGCGGGCGGATGGTCCGCAGCTACCTCGGCGTGGTGATGCAGGAGATCACGCCGGTGCTCGCGAAAAATTTCGGCCTCGCGGATGCGGAGGGCGCAATCATCACCGAGGTCGCGCCGGATTCGCCTGCCGCGCGCTGCGGATTGCTGCCGGGCGATGTGGTGCGCATGGTAAACGGCAAGCGCGTGAAGGGCATGCAGCAGTTGCGCCAGATCATCGCCAGCACGGAGGTCGGGCAGGAGCTGGAGATCGGATTCATCCGCGGTGGCGCGGAGGCAAAGGTGAAGGCCAAGATCGTGGAGATGCCGGCGGCACTGAGCAGCCTGATCCCGGGGCGGTGACAAACGGCGCTTGACCGCACGATGCCTGCGGCACGAATGGCGGCGCGTAATTCCTCCCCATGAAAGCACTCGTCAAAGCGAAATCAGAACCGGGCCTCTGGCTGCAGGACGTTCCCGAGCCGACCATCGGGATCAACGACGTGCTCATCCGCGTCTTCAAGACGGGCATCTGCGGGACGGACCTGCACATTTTCAAATGGGACGCGTGGGCGCAGAAGACGATCCCGGTGCCGATGGTCGTGGGGCATGAGTTCGTCGGCGAGGTCGTGGACATCGGATCGAACGTGAATGATTTCCGCAGGGGCGACATCGTGAGCGCCGAGGGGCACGTCGTGTGCGGGCGCTGCCGGAATTGCCTCGCGGGGCGGCGGCATCTTTGCGCGGACACGAAGGGCATCGGTGTGAACCGCACGGGGGCGTTCGCGGAATACATCAGCGTGCCGATGACGAATGTCTGGCACCACCAGTCGGGCGTGGATCACGACGTGGCGGCGATTTTCGATCCGTTCGGAAATGCGGTGCATACAGCGCTCACGTTCGATGTCCTCGGCGAGGATGTGCTGATCACCGGCGCGGGGCCGATCGGCTGCATGGCGGCGGCGGTGGTGAAGCATGCAGGCGCGCGCTTCGTCGTGGTGACGGATGTGAACGACCACCGGCTCGGCCTTGCGAAAAAAATGGGCGCGGACGTGACGGTGAACGTGACGCGCGAGAGCATTGACGACGTGGAAAAGCGGCTCGGGATGCACGAGGGATTTGACGTGGGACTCGAAATGTCCGGCAGCGCGCGCGCCTTTCCCGACATGATCGATCACATGGCGCACGGCGGAAAAATCGCGGTGCTCGGCATCCCGTCGGAGCAAATCCTCATTGATTGGAACAAGGTGGTTTTCAACATGCTCACGATCAAAGGCATCTACGGGCGCGAGATGTATGAGACGTGGTACAAGATGACAGTGATGGTGCAGAGCGGCCTGGATATTTCGCCGATCATCACGCACCGCTTTCACTACACGGAGTTCGCGAAGGGCTTCGAGGTGATGCAGTCGGGCATGAGCGGGAAGGTGATCCTCGACTGGCAGTCGTAGCAGCGATGTTCGGCGATTTTCAAAATCATGTGCAGCAGCAGCTCGACGCGATTCGCGCGGCGGGGACTTGGAAGGGCGAGCGGTTCATCGCGACACCGCAAGGGGTGCGCATCCGGCTCGCGGACGGGCGCGAGGTGCTGAATCTCTGCGCGAACAATTACCTCGGGCTCGCGCAGCATCCCGACGTTCGCGCAGCGGCGCACGCGGCGCTTGATGCGTGGGGCTATGGGCTGGCGAGCGTGCGGTTCATCTGCGGCACGCAGGGCGTGCACAAGCAGCTTGAGAATGCGCTGAGCAAATTTCTCGGGACCGAGGACACGATTCTCTACGGCTCGTGCTTCGATGCAAATGGCGGGCTTTTCGAGACGCTGCTCGGCGCGGAGGACGCGATCATTTCCGATGAGCTGAATCACGCGTCCATCATTGACGGCATCCGGCTCTGCAAGGCGCAGCGCTTCCGTTACCGCAACAATGACATGGCCGACCTTGAAGCGAAGCTGCGCGAGGCGGCGGAGAAAAATGCGCGCCACAAGATGATCGCGACGGACGGGATTTTCTCGATGGACGGCTTCATCGCGAAGCTCGGCGAAATCTGCGACCTTGCGGAAAAATACAACGCGCTCGTGATGGTGGACGACTCGCACGCGGTCGGCTTCATGGGCGCGACTGGGCGAGGGACGCACGAGCATTGCGGCGTGATGTCGCGCGTGGACATCCTCACCGGCACGCTGGGCAAGGCGCTCGGCGGCGCGAGCGGCGGCTACACGAGCGGGCGGCGCGAAGTGGTCGAGCTGCTGCGGCAGCGTTCGCGTCCGTATCTTTTTTCCAACACTCTGTGCCCGAGCATCGCAGGAGCATCGCTGAAGGTGCTCGACATGCTCGGCGCCTCGACCGCGCTGCGCGACCGACTCGCGGAGAACACGCGCTTTTTCCGCGAAGCAATGGCGCGCGAAGGATTCGATTTGCTGCCGGGCGAGCACCCGATCGTGCCGGTGATGCTGGGCGATGCGGCACTCGCGACGCGCTTTGCCGATGCGATGCTCGCGCATGGCGTGTATGTCGTCGGGTTCAGTTTCCCCGTGGTGCCGCAAGGGCGTGCGCGCATCCGCACTCAGATTTCCGCGGCTCACTCGCGCGAGGATTTGGAGTTCGCGGTCGCGGCGTTTGCGCGGGTGAAAAAGGATCTTGGGCTTTGATCGAAACGATGAACGCGCCGCGTCGGGACTGCGTGCGGGATGAAATCCATTGCGCTCGCAGCGCGCGGCTCCCTATCCTCGCCGGATGCTGCAGACCAGTGATCTTGCGAGCGTGAAACCGCAGACTGACACGCGGCGTGAACGCTACCTGGGAGCCTTCCGCTGGATGCTCCTCGCGCGTGTTTTCGAGGAGAAACTCGCGAGCCTTTACCGTGGCGGAAAGGTCATCGGCGGCGTGTTTCTCAGCAAAGGCCAGGAGGCTCTGAGCGCGGCGCTCGCCACCGCGCTTCGCAAGGGCGACATCTATGCGCCGCTCATCCGCGATGCCGCGGGGCGTTTCGCATTCGGCGAGACGCTGCTCGATGCCGCCCGCACAATTGTCGGCTCGCGTCTCGGGCCGATGCGGGGGCGCGAGGGCAACATTCATCGCGGCAAGCCGCGCGAGGGCTACTACGCGATGATCTCCCATCTCGGTGTGATGGTCTCGACGGTGGCTGGCGGGCTGGTCGCGCGGCGCTTCAAAGGCGTGAATGATGTCGTCGGCGCGACGTGCATCGGCGACGGCGGCACTTCGACAGGAAGTTTTCACGAGGGGCTGAACATGGCCGCCGTGGAGAAGCTCCCGCTCGTGGTCGTCGTCGCGAACAACCAGTACGCGTACTCCACGCCGACTGCGCAGCAGTATGCCTGCGCCGATCTCGTGGATCGCGCGATCGGCTACGGTGTGCGCGGGCACAAGATTGACGGCACGGATCCGCAGGCGTGTTTCGATGTCGTGGGCGAGGCGGTCGCGCGCGCGCGTGCGGGCGAAGGGCCGCAGATGGTCGTGGCGGATCTGCTCCGGCTCGTCGGACACGGCGAGCACGACGATGCACACTACGTGAACCACGCGCTGAAAGTCTCGCCGATCGGGCGCGACTGTCTCGACGTCGCGCGCACGCAGATCGGTGCCGCGGGATGGATGACGCCCTCGCAGATTGACGCACTGCGCGAGCAGTTGCAGGCGGAGGTTGAGTCCGCATTTGCCACGGCGCTGCGCGAGCCGCTGCCCGATCCGAACCTCGAAGACTGGCGTGCGCTTTCGACGACATCGCTCGCCGAGGGGCGCGCGTGAGAACTGAGTTTGCCGGATATTTTTCACCACGCTGATGGCCATCACTTATCTCGAAGCAATCCGTGAAGCGCAGGCAAAGCTCCTCGCCGACGATCCGCGCGTGTTCATCTACGGGCAGGACGTCGGGAATTTCGGTGGCGCATTCAAGGCCACGAAGGGACTCGCAAAGGAATTTCCAGGACGAGTACTCGACTCGCCGATCTCGGAGGATGCGCAGGTCGGCCTCGCCATCGGTGCCGCCATCGAGGGAATGCGCCCCATCGTCGAGATGCAGTTCGCGGATTTTTCGACGTGCGGGCTGAACCAGATCATCAATCACGCTGCGACGATGTTCTGGCGCACGAATGTGAAGTGCCCCATCACCGTTCGCCTGCCGAGCGGCGGCACCGCGGGCGCGGGGCCGTTTCACAGCCAGAGCATGGAGGCGCTCTACGCGCACTATCCCGGCCTCATCGTGCTGAATCCCGCGACCGTCGAGGACGCCTACTCGATGCTCATCGCCGCCGTCCACATTGATGACCCGGTTATCTTTTGCGAACACAAGTATCTCTACTACCACCTGAAGGCTGAGTCGCTGCCGACCGAGGCGCTGCCCATCGGAAAGGCCCGCGTCGCGCGTCCCGGCCGCGATGCGACGATCGTCACTTACTCGGCGATGCTGCACGAGGCGCTCGCGTGCGCCGAGGAGCTCGCGCAGGACGGCTGGGAGATCGAGGTCGTGGATCTGCGCAGCGTGAAGCCGCTCGACACCGACACGATCCTCGGCAGCGTCGCGCGCACCGGGCGGCTGCTCGTCGTCGGCGAGGCATTCCCGTGGGGCGGCGTGACCGCGGAGGTTGTCGCGCGGGTCGCGACCGAGGGATTCGGCCTGCTCGATGCGCCGCCGATGCGGCTGAATGCAAAAGACACGCCCGTGCCGTATCACCCGAACCTCTGGGGCACGCACCGCCCGACTGCACGCGCCATCTGCGGCGCGATGCGTGAACTGCTCCATGCCTGATCCAGCATTCAGCATTTAAAATCCATCATTCATAATTTCCGCCCATGCCCCGCATTCCCATCATCATGCCACAGCTCGGCGAATCCATCGCCGAGGCCACGATCGTCCGGCTGCCGTTCAGCGTCGGCGCGGAAGTCGCGGCGGACCAGGAAATCATCGAGGTCGAGACGAACAAGGCCACGATGGGAGTCACCACGCCGTGCCGCGGCACGCTGCTGGAACTCAAGGTCGAGATCGGTAAGACGTACGCCGTCGGCACCGTGCTCGGCTACGTCGAAGTCTCGGAGGATGAGGCAAAGCGGCTCGGAGTCGGCGAGGCCACGGTGGAGAGCGGGCCGTTGAAAATGGATGCCGGGCCGAGCCCCACGTCGAGCGTCACGCCGGTCGTCCACGGCCTGCCCGTGCCCGCGCACGCCGCGGGCATCGCGTACATGAGCCCGCGCATGAAGGCGCGCATGAACGAACTCGGACTCCAGCAGGCAGACCTCGCAGGCATCGCGGGCAGCGGTGCGGGCGGACGCGTGACCATCGAGGACCTCGAAGAATTTTTGTACCGGCTCGACGAACACAAGCAGTCGCCCGCCTCAAGCATGCGTGTCGCCGTCGCCGACGCGATGCGGCGTTCGTGGACCCGCCCGCTCGCGACCGTCGGACGTCCCGTGCGCCTTGACGCACTGCTCGCGCACCGCAAGGCGAGCGCCGCAAAATCCGGCCCGGCGCTCTACGCATTGCGCGCCCTCGCAATCGCGCTCGGCGAAAACAGCGCGCCCGCCGGCCGCTTGGTCGGCGGAAAAATCGTCCACCCGAAGGCGATTGATGTCGGCTTTGCCGTCGAGGCCGAGGACGGCGTGCTCGTGCCCGTGCTCCGCAACGCGGACACGATCCCACTCGCCGAACTGCTCCCGCGTTACGACGAACTCGTCGAGCTCGCGCGACTGCGCCGCCTGCCCGTGAGCGCGCAGGGCGGAAGCATCGCGACGGTGACCAATTTCGGAACGTTCGGGCTCACCTGGGCGACGCCGATTCCGCTGCCGGAGCAGACGCTCGTGCTCGGCCTCGGCGCGGGCAGCGTGGTGCCGAGCTGGGACAAGGAAAAAAGCCAGTTCGTCCCGGTCACCGAGGCGCACGTCACGCTCAGCTTCGATCACCGCGTGCTCGACGGCGGCGCGGCGGGGCGGCTGTTGAGGCGCATCGTCGAGCTCCTGCAGGAGCCGGAGAAGCTCTGACGCCCAAGTGTAGCCGCGCTTGTAAAAGTGCGGGCTGATACTTCCGGTTCGCTGTTCGCGGTGAAAAAGTGCCCGCGCTTTCACAAGCGCGGCTACCGTGCGGCCTGCTCCGTGAATGCCGCGAGGTCGCCCTGCACGCCGGCCTGCTTGAGGATGTCGAGCACGGCGATGAGCGTGCCGACCGGGGCGCGCTCGTCGGCGGCGAGTGCGAGCTTTGGCGGGCGCGGGAGCGCGAGAAGCTTCTCGAGTTCGCCGCGGAGTTCGGACATCTCGACTTTTTTTGCGCCGAGAAAAATCTCCTTCCGTTCGGAAATGGAGAGCCTCAGCGCCTCCTCGCCGTGCTCGGCGACGACTGCGGTCTTCGAGTCCGGGAGCTTGATGGTCACCGCGGGCTGCTCGCTCTTGAACGTCGTCGTGACGATCACAAAAATCAGCAGGATCGCGAAGATGTCGATCAGCGAGACGATGATCACCTCGGGCTTCTTTTTCCGACGGCCGATAAAGTTCACGCCTTCACCTCCGAGGGAAGGTCAAACGAGCCGCGCCGGCCTTTTTGGTTGTAGCACTTCGTGAGCAGGCCGGAGATGAGCAGCTCCATGTCGGAGGCGAGCTTCTCGACTTTCTTCGTGAGCAGCCCGTGCGCGATGAGCGTCGGGATCGCGATGCCGATGCCCACGACCGTCGTGCTCAGCGCCTCGGAGATGCCCTTCGCGATCGTGTGCGGATCGCTCTGGTTTGCGCTGACGCCGAATGCGCCGAACACCTGCACAAGGCCCGACACCGCGCCGAGCAGCCCGAGCAGCGGCGCGATGCCGATGATGATCTCGAGGACATGCAGCCCGTTTTCGAGATGGCCGACCTCGTGCCGCGCGACCGTCTGCACGGCGTTCTGATTTTCATCCTTCGGCTGGTGGAGGTTCGACAGGCTGACCTGCGCGATGCGGCCAAGCGTGGACGGGTCGTTGCGCACGTAGCGCGAAAGGCGCACGATGGCATCCGGCGTGTCGTTTGGCGCGAGGCGCTCGATTTCCTTTTCGAGTTCCTCGGGCACCACGAGGTGCCGACGCAGCCCGAGGCCGCAGAGGATGGCGACGCTCACGGCGATGATCGAGCACGCGAGCAGCGGGATCATGAAGAATCCGCCGCGGTGGAAGAACTCGTAGATCTGGCTGAAGGATGCGGCGAGGAATGGAAACGTGATCATGATTTTCAAAGGATGGTGAAGGTGAATGGGATCTCGAGCTGGCCGTCCTCGAGCGCGACGGCGGGCGGCTTTTCAAATTTCGTCTCGCGCACAAACTGCTCGCAGAATTTTGCGAAGGCCGCGTTCGAGGTGTTCGCGACGACGGTGAATTCCGTCACCGCGCCCGTGGCGTCGAGCTTGAAGGTCACGTTTGTGGCGCCGTGCGAAAAATCGCTCATGCGCGCCGCGACCGCGTCGCCCCATCGCTTCGCGAGCGCGGACTTCACCTTGGGAATGTAGTTTGTGGCGGCCTGCGTGGCGGCCTTGCTCTTCGCGGGTTTGGCTGCCGCTTTCGGCAGCGCGGGATCCCCCGGATTTTGCGCGAGCGCGTGGGTCGCGAGCAGCGCGGTGAGGAGCAAGGGGATGAGTTTTCGTTTGGTCATGCGGTGGAAAAATGTGCGGAAAGGCGGCGGCTCTTCTTCTTATTCCTAATCCTCTTCCTAATCTGCAAGCGGAGCGCGCAGCGGGGAGATGGAGGGATTAAGAATAAGATTAGGAGGTGAGAGCGGGTGCGTGCAGACAGTTCGTCATGCGGTGGTCAGAGAAGATGGAAGCTCATCGGGTATTCGAAGGCTGAGACTTATCGCTCGTCCCGTCGGTAAGTGAAGGCCATCGGCATTTCTAACATCCCGTTGCTTAATGCCTCGGGAGGCGGAGGGGCAAACTCCCCACGATACACGCACTGCTCGATGATCTGTGCGTGGCGGTCGTTCGAGGTGTTATTTACGATGCGGAAACTGCGCACTTTTCCCTGCGCATCGAGGGTGAAATTGACGGTCACCGATCCATAGGTCACTAAGCTTCTTTGGGTGTCGATTTCGGAATTCCAACGGGAGACGACGGCCATGTGGACATCTTTTTTGTATCGCCCGAGCGGTGTCGCGACGGAGTCCACGCCGTCCTCGCCCGCGGGCATCGCCGCGCCGTTCACGCGCGTGCGGCGCATCTGCGGCGAGTAGCCGGGGTTCGGCACGGGTTTCGGCTTGAGGGGCTTCGTTTCCAGCTTCGCCTCGATCACCGAGAGCGGACGGCTCGGGACCTTCACCGCTGCGTCGGGTGGCGTCGGTGTGGGGAGCTGCGACGGCGTGGGTTGGGCTGTGGAGACCGGCGTTGGTTTCGGCGGCGGTGTCGCGGTCGGTGCGGGCGTCGGCTTCGGCTCGGGATCGGGCTGCTGGGTCGCGAGGTATTTCGGTGCGTTTGGATCGGAGCGGCGGTTCAGAAAAATGGGGATCTGGTCCGAGTTGGCCGCGGGCACGGAGAGGATGTTCGGCGGCGGCGTTGCCTTTGCGACGAGCATGGGCTGCGGCGTCGGCGTCGGCGTCGGGGTCGGTGTGGCGGCGGTCTCGGGCGTGGTGTTCGAGGGCTGCGCATTCGGTTTGACCGGCTTCGGCTTGAAGAGCGGCGATGCTGTATTTGGCTGCGGTTCCGCGGGCTCGTCCGGCTTGCCGAGGCTCACCTCCTTGTTGGTCAGTTGCGTGAACGGCATGTTGTCCAGACCGTCGAGTGTCGGGAGCGGATCGTCGCCGGTTCCGCGCTTGCGGCTGCCTGCGACGCTGTCGCGCCAGCTTTCGAGCAGCGCCTGTTTTGATGTATTCTTTTTCCGCGCGAGACCTTCGACATCAATGTATTCGCGCTGCTTCTCGGGAGGAAGCTGCGCGAAAAGTTTCTCCAGCAACTGCGCGTCGTTCTCCGGCAGTTTTGACGGCGTCGGGGTCGCCACGATCTTCGGCGGCGGAGTCGGCGTGTAAATTGTGACCTCGAGTTTCTTCGGCGGCGGTGTCGGCGTTGCGACGGCCTGCGGCGGCGAAATGGGCAGAATCATCGCGAGGTAGTGCATGAGGAACTGCGAGATGAACGGCCACACCCACGCGGCGAGAAACGCCAAGCCGTGCAGCACCACGGCAACGAGGAGCGCGAGCGGGAGCTTGATGCGGTCGGGAAGGGCGACGAAGGCATCAAGCCACCGGCGAAACAAGTTCGGGCTGGAGGCGGCTGGGCTCAAAGGCTGCGGATGATCCCGCCATCCATCGCACCAATCGCGCCAAAACGCGAGGCCTGAGCACACCACTCGATTTGGTCGCGCCAGCCCTTCGCCACGAGCGCCCGGCCGTTGCGCGCGGCGAGCAGCCCTTCGAGCGGCGTGGCGAAGCTGCGCGCAGTGGCGACTGTGGCGGCGGCTGCGTCGGTGAGGTCCGCGTCGGGAAATTCCGCTGCGAGCAACCCGGCGGCGATCGCGTCCTCCAGCGCGAATGTCTCGAAGGTCCCGGCGCACACGAGCAGCACGTCGGCGGGGCGTGAGCGTGCGAGTTCGTCGCGCAGCGCGGCGAGATTCAGGAGCGCACCGACGAGCACGCGGCCCGCGCGTTCGCAGGCGCGGAGGGCGATAGTGCCATTCGTCGTGGTGCTGATGATCCGCCGCCCGGAGTGCGCGGCGTATTCGAGAGGATTGTTCCCGAGATCGAAGCCCTCGATGCGTTCGCCGTGCCGCTCGCCGCCGAGGAGCGCATCCGGCATTTTCTCCCGCAGCGCGCGCGCCTCCTCGATGGTCTTCGCGGGAAAGATTTCCGCCGCGCCATTCGCGAGCGCGGTGATCATCGAGGACGTCGCGCGCAGAACATCGAAGACGACGCACGTCGTTCCGCTGAGGTCGCGTTCGGGCAGGCGGCTGATGTCTGCGGGTGTGAGTGAGGCGTCGAATTTCATTTTGATTTTGCACCGCGCGGCATCGTCGTGCGCGCGTGGTGGAAGAGGTACTGCTGCGCATAGCCGCCGAAGGGGCCGAAGTAACGCGCGGAAAATTCGCGCAGGCGCTTGGTGGTGACCTTGCGCTTCTTTGCAAAGTAAGTCGTCCGCAGGATGCGCTCGATCCACACATCAATCGGAAACGCCGCGAGCCGTCCGAATCCAAACAGCAGCGCGCACGCCGCGACCTTCGGGCCGACGCCGGCGAGACGCTGCAATTCGAGCGCGGCCTCGTCGTCGCCGAGCCGCGCGACGGCTTCGAGGCTCACTTCGCCGCCGGCGATCATGCGCGCGGTGCGCAGCAGGTTCTTCGCGCGGTACCCGAGCGCGCAGGCGCGGAGATCCTTCTCGTCGAGCGCCGCAAGCGCAGCGGGCTCGGGGTATGCGAAGAGCCGTTCGCCATTCCAAGTCGCGGCGCGTCCGTAGCGTTCGCGCAGCGTGTGCGAGATCTGTGCGATGTGCGGGACGGCCTTCTGCGCGCTGGTGATGAATGTCGCGATACACTCCCAGTGCGGCTGCCGCACGAGACGCAGCCCGCGGCACGCCTCGCTCGCGGCGGTCATCGCCGGATCGCCGGGAAATGTGGCGCTCATCTTTTTCAGCGGATGATCGAGTGCGAAATATTCCGCCGCGATTTCCTCCATGCCGCGCGGGACGAGCAGCGTGCGACCGCGCTGCTCCGCATAGCATGGCGCGTCGCCGATCATCCCGAGCCAGCCGTCGCCGTGCCGCCGCCAGTGGAAGACCTGCCCGCAGCCGAGCGTGAGTCCGAGGTCGAATTCCGGCGCGGCGATCTCCGCGAGCCCGCTCGTCATTTCACAAAATAGCTCAGGTTCTCGAGCTGGATGGCGAGGTCCACGTTGTTCACCGCGATGCGTTCGGGAACGTGCAGGACGGCGGGCGCGAAGTTCAGAATCGCCTGCACGCCGCATTCGATGAGCCGGTTTGCGACTTCCTGCGCGACTTTGCCGGGCACGGTGAGGATCGCGAGCTTGACGACGCGCTCGCTGACGAAGCTGGCGAGATTTTCCATCGGGAGAATCGGGATGCCGATGTCGCGCGGGCGCTTCCGGGCCACGTCGGCATCGAATGCCGCGACGACCTCGAAGCCCTCGCGCGCAAACCCGCCGTAGCGCAGGAGCGCGGTGCCGAGCTGCCCCGCGCCGACGAGAATCACGGGCTGGAGTTTCGCCATGCCCAGCACCTCGGTGATGGCCTTGCTCAGGCCGCTGACATCGTAGCCGAGCCCGCGCGTGCCCCATTGGCCGAAGTAGGTGAGGTCCTTGCGGAGCTGCGTGGGCTTCACGCCCGCCGCCGTGGCAAGCGCTTCGGAACTGACTGTCGCGACGCTGTTCTCGCGCAGCCGCTGGAGCGCGCGATTGTAGATGGAAAGCCGGTAGATTGTTTTGCGGGGGATGTCGGCCTTGTGCATCTGTTTGTGAAAAAGTGCGTGAAAGTAACACACCTCCGTGATTTTTCCAACACGGCGCGGTGACGGCCGCACGACAAATCCGAGCCAAGAAATCCGACCCGTGTGCGAGCCTATGCCTGCACGCGTCCGCGGCGCTCAAGTTGGCCGCGAGCGACGAATCCCAAGTCGGATTGATCACGATGCCTGCGTGAACGACGCTGGAGAGGATTGCGGAGAAAATTCCAGCGGTGAAGCTGGGAAGCTTCCGGAAGTTCATGGGCAGAATGAGTTCAGAACGGGCGTGGATCGTGGACGGTGCCGCTGCGTGTTCAGTAGAGTCGCGATGGCTTGCGGAAAAGCCCTTTCATGAAAGTCGTCGGCTGCGCCCGTATCGTCCGTGTTTCTTCTGCAACATTCCTGCATTGGAAAAGTTCGGTGTTTGCGCCGCGCCGGGTGTCGGCTATGTCCGCCGCATGAGCAATGTCCTCGCCGACCGAACCATCGAACACGACTGGTCACAGCGCCGTGTGCCGGAAAATATCACCTGGGGCGACGGCTTCTTCTGCGAGAGCGCGCAGAGCTTCCTGCATTTCAAGGGCAAGCGGCAGCCGGCGATCGAATTCGGAAACCATGTGAGCGTGTATGCCGCGTGCCAGTTTGCCGTGGCGGCGGATGCGCATGTGACCGTGGGCGATTTCACGCTGCTCGTCGGCGCGCTCATCACGGCGGACACGCGCGTGGAGATCGGCTCGCACTGCCTCATCTCGTGGGGCGTGGGAATCGCGGACAGCGACTTCCATCCCGTTGGCGCGGCGCAGCGGAAAATTGATGCGGAGGCGCTCGCTCCCTACTTCGATGGCAAACCCGCGCGCCCGCTCGAAGCGGTGCGGTCGAGGCCGGTGAAGATCGGCAACAACGTGTGGATCGGCATGAACGCGATCGTGCTCAAGGGCGTGACGATCGGCGACAATGCGGTCGTCGCCGCGGGCGCGGTGGTGACGAAGGACGTGCCTGCGGGCACCATCGTCGCGGGCAATCCAGCGCGGTTCGCGAAGCGGGTTCCTGAGTGATTTTTCGGACATAAAAAAGAAGATCGTGACGATGGGCTTCATGGGGCAGATGCCGATCGCGGGCGTGGTGTGGCAGCACATTCATTACATCGTCGGCCTCCAGCGGCTCGGGCACGAGGTGTACTACGTCGAGGACACGGAGAATCCGTGCTACGACCCGCTGACGGTCCAGTGGGGCACGGACTTCACGTATGCGGGAAAGACGCTACGCAAACTCGCGGAGCAGCATGGCTTCAAGAATCGCTGGTGCTTCTGCCACCGCGATCTTCCGGGGCACCCGACGGCGGGGATGTCGAAAAAAGTGATCGGACTCTACCGCGACGCCGACGCGATCGTGAACATCTGCGGCGCGCAGGAATTCAATGACGACATCCTCCAGAATGAGCGGATCCTCTACATGGAGAGCGATCCCGGCATCGAGCAGATCCGCGTGGATCAGGGGAAGCGCCGCGGAATGTTTCGAGGCGACGAAGGTGCTCAAGAGCATGCCCGACCGCGCGGGCGTGTGATGGGATTCTCTCGGTCCGAGTGCATCGGCGTCCGGGGCGATGACGGCGTCGGTAGCCCGGACTTTCCAGCCCCGGCCCCCACAGAACGAGGCATGGTCGCAATCCATGGGGCTCAGACCACACAGCCATCTTTTTTCCGTGCTGGGAAATGCGCGGGCGGTAATGCCGGGACTGGAAAGTCCCGGCTACCGATCCGCCGCGCGCGCGTGACCCCTACGCACCGTACTTCCGCATCCATCGCGCGATTGCGCCGCGGAGTTCGCCCCACAGCGTCACTTTTTCCGGGCTTTGGAATCTCACGCGCGCAAGTTCCCCGTCGGCCAAATCGGATGCGCTCGCGGAGAGCATCCGCACCGTCGCGCCGAAGTGCGGCTCGGTCAGCTCGTGGCGCAACTGGCCCTGCGACTGCGTCTGTGATGGGGCGTCGTCCTGCACGCGCTGCACCGCCAGCGGCCCGCCAGCCAGCGCGGTGAGCGCTGCATGCGGCAGCGTGCGCGACGCGTTGCCGTCGAGCCGCTCCAGCCGTGCGGAAAAAGTTCCGCCTCGGCCCTCGATGCGCACGGAGACGCGACGATGGAGCGCCGCCTTGAAATGCGGCTCCGCGTCCTGCCCGAGCGCAAGCCGCACATCACGGCCAGTCGCCTCGCCGATTTTCAGGATCTCCTCGCCGCGCTGGATGTATGCGCCGAGCGCCTGCTTGAGCGTGCGCGACGAGACCCGTCCGGCGATCGGCGCGCGGACCTTGAGCGTCCCGGCGTAGGATTCGTTTTCCTTCATCGCCTTCTGCAGCCCGTCCACCTTTGCCATTTCCGCCTGGTATTCGGCCACGTCGCGCCGCGCGTACGCGATGCGTGTGCGGACCTCCTGCGCTTCGAGTTCACGCCTCGATTTCTCAATCGCGGATGCTACCTCTTCGTTGCGCAGCTCCATCAGCAGCGCGCCTTGCGCGACCACATCACCGTCGCGGACATGGATGCGCCCGACGAATCCCGGACACTCCGCACGCACGATGCGCGTGTCGCCAAATTCCACCACGCCGCGCGCGACGACCGTCTTTCGGTACGGGACGAACAGCACCATGCCGATGAGCGCCGCGATCAGTGCGAGCCGCAGCGCGATGTCCGCCACCGGCCCCATTCCGCCGCGCATCTGGCCGCCGAGCTGCCGCGCAAATCCGGCCACCGCCGGTACCACCCACGCGACCGCTGCGACGACGGCAATCGCAATTCCGCCGCCACGAAACATCACGCTCGCAGCGACCAGCATCCCGACGAACGCGATGTTCTGCCACACCCACGCGGCGATGCCGTAGAGCGCGATGATCCATTCCTCGCGCGACGCAGGCCGCTCGGGCCGCAGCTTCCGCACGCCCGTGAGCAGCCACGATACGGCACGCGTGAACCACGTCCGCCCGCGCGGGGCGAGATTCGGAATGCCGAGCAAATCGCTGAGGACGAAGTAGCCGTCGAATCGCATCAGCGGGTTCGCGTTGAAGAAAAGAGTCACCACCGTTCCCATCACCACGACGTTGTGGAGCACGGTCGCAGCCGCGCCGTCCGGCCTCGATGCCCAGACGATCGCGGCGATCGCAGCGACAAAAAATTCCACATACATCCCCGCGCACGCGACCGCGATCCGCCGCCAGCGCGACGGAAGACCGAGGCTCGCCGTGGCATCCACGTAGCCCATCGGCATGAAGAGGATGAAAATCACGCCGATCTCGCGCACGCGCGCACCGAAGTGCCGGCAGTAAATTCCGTGGCCGAATTCGTGGAGCACCTTCAGCCCGACCCACACGAGGCCGAGCCACAGCCAGTTGTCCCGCGCGATGATCCCGTTGAAGCCGCGCGTGAACCGTCCCCATTCCACCGCGACTTGCGACGCACCTGCGAACACGACGCACAGCCATGCAAAAAATCCGAACCATCCGAGGAACGGCTTGAGCGCACGTGCGAGCATCGCGAAGAGACGATCGGGCTGCGCGAGCGGAATGCGGACAATAAGCGGGTTCATCCACTTCACCGCGCCGGCCCATGCGCGCTGCGATTCCTCGCCTTTTCCCGTCGCACGATCGCTCTCGACCGCGAGCAGGTGATGGTCCTTCAGCCAGCGCAGCATCTGCAGCGCCTCGTGCTCGGTGAAAGTCTCGCCGCTGCGATCGCGCGCGAGCCGCGCGATGATCGCAGCGACCGTCTGCGTGCCGTCGAGCGAACGGAAAAACTGATACTCCTCCAGTCCCACGCGGAAAAACTGTGACGACGACGGATCCTCGATCACGCACACGCGTTCGCGGCCCTGCTCCTGCACGGTGAAATTCAGCCCGTCGCGCAGCCGCGGACGCAGGAGTTCGAGTTCGCGGACGGAGAGATTCATCGCGTGCGGATTACCACCACAGCGTGGTCTGCACCCATTCGGCGAAACGGTGGCCGATGATCCAGATGAGCGCACGGCGGTCGCCTTCGATCACTGCGCGGCCCCTCATTCCGGGGCGCAACTCCGGCGCATCAAGCGCGACCGACGCCTCGGCGACGAAGACATTTGCGCCGTCCCGCTGCTCGCTCTGCGGATGCAGGCGTTCGATTTTCCCCTCCCCGCTCCAGCCGGAAAATGCCTCCAGCCGGAAGCTCACCGGCAGTCCCGCGCGCACGCGGCTGAATTCCCGGTCGGGCACGTCCACCTCCACGAGCATCGCATCGAGCGGCGCGACCTCGAAGAGCACCTGGCCCTGGCGGATCGGCTGGCCTTCCGCACGACGGAGATCGCCGCTCACGACCACGCCGGCGATCGGCGCCTTCACCTCGAGCATCGAGAGTTTGCGCTCCACGAGCGCCAGTTCCTGCGCGATGCCGTCGGCCTCGAACGCAGCGACCTGCGCTGCGGAAAAATCCTTTCCCTCCGCGCCGTTCATCGCGCGGTCGCGTTTCTTCAGCGCCTGGTCGCGGCTTGCGGTCAGCTCGGCCTGCTTGAGCTTGAGTTCGCGGTTGTCCATCGCGACGAGGATGTCGCCCGCTGCGACCTTGTCGCCGGGCTGCACGCGAGTGCGCCCGAGCTGGCCGTCAAACGGCGCGGCGACCGTGCGCTTGACCTTCGGCACGAGCCGGCAGTCCGCGCGGATGCTGTAGTGAAAAGGACACGCGAGCAGCGCGGCCACACCGAGCGCGCCGACGACAATCGCGCGTCGGCCACTTACGGATGCACGCTGCCAGATACGGCGGAAAAAGTACGCCGCAGCATTTGGCCGCGCGCGCTCGACGAATCGGAAGAGCGACGGCACGAACGGCAACGCCGCATCGAGCAGCGCGGGAGTGCGGCGATCCGGTTCGGTGTCCCATTCGAGAAGCACCGCACCGCGACCCTCGCCAAACGGCAGCGACGTGAGCCGCGCCGCGCCATTCTGCTGCTGGAGCAGCTCGTGCGAAATCGTCGCGCCGCGTCCGGTGTCCGCGGGGGTGAAATCAATCCGTTCGCCATGCAGAAGCGCCTCGTTCAAGGCCGACTCAACATGCTGGTGCGCGGTGCTCTTCGCATCGAGCCGCTGCACACCGCTCGCCGCGCGCAGGCGCACGCCGTGCCGCGTTTTTTCCGCGAGGCAGACGCGCGAGCAGCCGATGAAATCACGCAACGCGTCCACCGCGATGCGGCACGCCTTTGCAAAATCTTCCTCGTCCGCCGTGCGGCGGAAGACATCCAGCAGCCCGCTCGTGCGCGCGAGCACCCAGTGGACATCGGCGGTCGTGAGCCGCTGCTCGCGGTAGAGCAGGAAGCCCGCAAGGCTTTGCAAAATCACGAGGCACGCCTGCACATCGCGCGGATTCGCCGCCACAATCTGCGCGACAAGAATCCACACCGCCTGGCCGTCACGGCGCACGGGCACCGCGAGGGTGAACGCATCGGCACCGAGCGAAGACGCGGGCTCGACGACCGCCGCGGCACTGCCCGCGAGACGTTCCCCGATCGGCGCGAGCGCAGTCGCGAGAATCCCGCGCGTGGTCACGATCACACTGGAGATGCCCGCATTTCCCCGCGCAGGAAAAAGCGCGACCGCACGCGCATTCAGCATCGCGCGGACGAATTCCAGCAGCGGCCGCAATTCACCCGCGGGCGATTCGGCGAGCGACGCAAGCTGATCCTGCACGCGCGCGCTGTCGGGCATCCCCGGCACCGCTGTTCCCTGCGCGCCAGTCGTGACGCCGAGATTTTGCGCTGCGGGGCCGCTCATCGTGCGACGAAGAATTCAGCCTGCTCGTGCGGCCCGTGGATCACGGCTTTGCAATCGCGGGCTTCGCTTCCTGCGCGCGTGCGAAGAGCTGCGTGAGCATGTCGTGAAACCGCTTCAGGGCGCTATGCGGCATCGCGATGCGCGTGTGGATCGGCAGCACGCTCACACCGCTTCCCTGATCGGGGATGATGCCGCTGGAAAAATCGAGATAGACCTCCTCCTGTCCGGTGGTGAGGACGATCTGGTTCGCATAGCGCGCCGTCATATCCTCGTATTTGACCTGGAGCTTCACGTTGCTGGGTTTGGGGTCGTTGGGCATCCGCCCTTCGTAGATGCCACGCGGCAGCTTGGCAAATGCGGCGTGTCCGATTTTCCGCGGAAGGGAAATGGTTCAGCCGGCGGGGGACGAACCCACAACCTTCGGCTTCAAGACCGCGCCTGCTTTGATCGCACCGCGACACTGCATTCGCGAATTGTGATGCCCCTTGCAACCGCCTCATGCGTTCAGCCTCCACAGCGTCCCGTTCAGCACCGCCGCGAAACTCACCCACGCCAGATACGGCACAAGCAGCCAAGCCGCGGTGCGGTTTACGGGCCGGAAGGCCACCAGCGTCGCCACGATGGCCAGCCACAGCAGGACGATCTCCGCAAACGCCACGCCGGGCCGGTGCAGGCCGAAAAACAGCGGCGTCCACACGGCGTTGAGCGCCAGTTGCGCGAGGAAGATGAGCAGCGGCTTCCGTTGCTCCTTCCAGCCGCCTCGCTGCCACACCAGCCACGCCGCCGCCGCCATCATCGCGTAAAGCGCCGTCCACACCGGGCCGAAGATCCAGCTCGGAGGATTCCACGCGGGCTTCTTCAGCGCGGCAAACCACTCCCCAGGCATGAACACCGCCCCCGGCGATGCTGCCGCGAAGCAGAGCAACAGCCAGCCACACAACCCAAGAATCATCTTGCCGCGACTCATGGGTTGGATGCCCCCGCCTTCTCCGGCGCGCCTTCGGATTTGCCCCAGCGGTAGGCGGTCAGCGCGTTCAATTCGCGGAT
Organism: Verrucomicrobiota bacterium; assembly: GCA_014189875.1. Taxonomy (GTDB): domain Bacteria; phylum Verrucomicrobiota; class Verrucomicrobiia; order Chthoniobacterales; family Chthoniobacteraceae; genus SXWH01. The sequence continues at coordinate 26,656 of BJFP01000001.1, forward strand.
GAACAGCTCATCATCGGCGGCGGCAAGGTGTGCCCAGGTTTCGGTGCCGCCCAGCTTGCGCTCGTCGAGCAGTTCAAACTTCTCCTTGTTCGCCCGCAGCAGGAACAGTTGCCCGCGCTGGTCGAGCGCGAGGATTCGCCCGCCCTGCGCCACGAGGCTCCAGTATTTTCCAAAGGAAGTGCCGCTCGTCCAAAGCTCGCGCCCGCTCTCCACTTCGATGGCCATCACGCGCTGGCTTTTCAGATGCGTGTAGGCCACGCCATCCATCACCACCGGCGTGCTCATGTAGCCTTGGGACTTGTGCCGCCATACTTCCGCGCAGGCGAACTTGCCATCGGCTTGGGTCACTTTGAAACCGATGGTTTTCCCGCCATACGTGCTGCTGAACAGGATGTCGCCATGCGCGACCGGCGTGAGGATGTTCATGCCTCGGAACGCCTCCACGGTCTGCTCCCACAGGACTTTTCCATCCGCCGGGTCAACCCCGGCCAGCTTCTCCCGAGTCTGCACCACGAGCTGCCGCTTTCCGGCGAGCTTCGCAAAGGTGGGCGACGAAAAGACGCTCCCAAACATCCCACCCTTGTCCTTGAGCGTACGCCAGATGACTTCCCCGGTGCGCTTATTCAGCTTCACAAAGCTCGCCCCGGCCTGCACGTAAACCGCCTCGCCGTCCACCAGCGGAGAACAAACGAAACCAAAATCCGGCACGGGCGCTTCCAGCTTCTTCACGAAGTCAAACCGCCAGCGTTCCTTGCCCGTCTCCACGTCGAGGCAGACCAGCACGTCCCTCATGCCGGCGACGAAAAGGCTCTCGCCATCGCAGGCCGGAGTCGCACGAATCCAGTCGCCGTTCGATCTGGCGAAAAACGGCACGCTCACCGCGCCTTCCCATTGCGTGCGCCACAGCTCCTTGCCCGTCTTGCGGTCGAACGCCGTGACCGCCTCGAATTTCTTGTCCTTGGTCTCGGTGGTGAACACGCGCTTCCCGCTGACAATCGGGCCGGAGTAGCTCGGCCCCAGCTCCACGCGCCAGACTTGGTGCAGGTGGCTGGCGTCGAGTTTGTCCGGCCACGCCGGCCCGGTGAATTGTCCGTTGCGCTGCGGGCCGCGCCATTGCGGCCAGTCGCCTGCGCAGAGCACGGAGGCGCTGGCAAAAGCGATCAGCAGGGCGGCAAATGGCATTTTCATGGCAGAGGTAAAGTGATTGAGGGAAATGGAAACCTTCAGGCCGCGACTCGGCCATCCCCGTTGGTGAAAATGCGGCTCATGGCTAGTGGTTTTCATAATTCTCCAGTGAAGGCTTGGAGCAACAGCGACTTCTCCAACGCCGCCAGCGCGGCGGGCTTCCGATCGTAGATGAGCGGGCGCGGCGTGTAATATTCGCCTCCATTGCGCCCCGCGTTGCCCATGCTCTTGATCTTCGCCTCGTAGAGATGCGACAGCTCGTGCTTCTCCGTCTGCGGGCGGAAGCGCAGCTCGTCAATGCGCTCGATGATCTCGCGCAGGTTGTAGCCGCTCTGGATGCGGCTTTTGATCTCCCCGAAAATCTCCCCGATCTTGTATTCGATGGTGTCCGGCCCGCTGGCGCGCTGCTTGAACCCGTGCAGGTAGGGGAACAGTTTCCCGTTCACGAAATCGCGCAGATCGTCGCCCGTCATCGCCGTGTTGTGATCGAGCTTGCCGTCCTTCCCTTTCGGCGCGGCCCAGCTTTCCCAGCGATACGCCTTGTCGAGGATGTAGCTGTATTTCTTCCCGTCCAGCGCCGCCTCATCCGCACGATCCTGCGCGAGCCCGTCGAGGTATTTCAAAAACAGCAGCCACGAAGTCTGCTCCGTGTAGTCGAGTTCCGTGGTGCAGCCCGCCTCCTTGCGAAGAACGTCGTCGATGTTTTTGAAGGCTTGTTCGAACATGATTGGGAAAGGGAAACGCGAAAACCGTCACTCGTGCGACTCACCGCGGTGAACCGGCGCTGACACTACGGGACGCCACCAGCCCGTTGCCAGACGAATGCCAAAGTAATGGTGCAGCCGGCGGGGGTCGAACCCACAACCTTCGGCTTCGGAGACCGACGCTCTATCCAGTTGAGCTACGGCTGCACATGAAGCGGCGGAAATTTGCTGCGCACGGCGGAGGGTGTCGAGGGAAAGTTTGGCGGGACCGGAATCAGCGGGACTGAAACAGCCGGTCGTCCGCCGCGGCTCACGCCATGTTTCAAAAAAAACAACGAGGCTCTTTGAAACTGCGCACCACGGATGCCATCGGAAAAATTCACCGCAGATTCAGAGAACCCGCAGAGGGGATTTCCTGCGTCCGCTTTCTGCGGCAGATCCCGGGCTTCGATCAGCCTCCGCCCGCCCGAAAGCGGGACTCACTTGTAGGGCGACCAGAATGAAGCAGGGGCGACGTCCGACAGCGCGGCAAATGTCGCCGCAGGAACCTTCTGCATTTCGTCCACGTACGGGATGATGAAGGCGTGTCCGAAAATATCGGCCCGGCCGATGCGGTAGAGATGGGAGGCGTCCTTGAGGTAGTTCTGGACGTCGGCCCACGCGACATCGCTTCCGCCGACCCTGTGGAATTCGAGCGAATACTGTTCCACCGCGCTGTCAATGAGCCGCAAATCTTCGATCACCTGCGTGGCCTCCGAGCGCTTGCGGCGGGCCGAACTTCAAACACTCAACGCCAAACTCCAAAAGTTGCGCCTCGCCTCGCCGCTCACATCAGCCGAGCGAAAATCGAAAACTCCAGCCGTCCCCCGCCCTTCCGCGGCACGAGCACCTCGATGTGCGTGAGCGATGCCTTGCGGACATTCACGCTTTCGCCGTCAGCGCCGAGCAGGTGGCCGATGAGTTCGCCGAGATCCGGCTGATGGCCGACGAGCATCACGGCTGCGGTGTCCTTCAGCGTGGCGAGTTGCGCGAGGATTTCCTCCGGCGTCGCGCCGCACGCAAGCCAGCGCGCGGTGGTGACTTCCAAGCCGAGTTCCTTCGCGACGGGCTTCGCCGTCTGCTGCGCGCGGATGAGCGGGCTGGAAAAAATCACACCGGGCCGGATGCCGTGGCGCGCGCAAAACTTCGCGACCGTCTTCGCCTGCTCGCGGCCTTTTTCGGAAAGCTCCCGCGCATCGTCCGTCGCAGCATCAGTGTCGGCGTTTGCGTGGCGGAGGATGTAGAGATTCATGTTGGCTCGGCTCTCAACTTTCAACTTTCAACCCTCAACTCTTCCGCTCACATCACCATCCCGCCATCCACCGTGAGCACCTGCCCGGTGATGTAGGCCGCCTCCGCGCTCGCGAGAAATGCGACCGCGGACGCGATGTCCTCCGGCGTGCCGAAGCGCTTCACCGGGATCTGCTTCACGACTTCGTCCTTCACATTTTGCGGAAGCACATCGGTCATGTCCGTCGCGATGAAGCCGGGCGCGACAGCGTTCGATGTCACGCCTCGTGTCGCGAGTTCGCGTGCCACCACTTTGGTAAATGCGATCAGCCCCGCCTTGCTCGCGGCGTAGTTTGCCTGGCCCGCATTGCCCATGAGTCCGGCGACGCTCGCGATGTTGATGATGCGCCCGCTGCGCTGCTTCATCATGCCGCGCGCGACGCCTTGGTAAAAGTTGAACGCGCCCTTGAGGTTCGTCTCCAGGACCACGTCCCAATCCTCCGGCGACATGCGCATCGAGAGCCCGTCGCGCGTGATGCCTGCGTTGTTCACGAGGATGTCCACGCGGGAAAAATCGGCGTCGATCTTCTCGCACAGCGCCTGCACTGCGGCGTGATCGGCGACATCCACCGCGTAGCCCTTCGCGAGGCCGGCGAACTTCGCATTGATCTCCTCCGCGACCTGCTCGGAATTTTTCTCCGTGCGCGAGACCACCGCGACGCGTGCGCCCTCGCTCGCGAATCGCATGGCGATCGCGCGTCCGATTCCGCGGCCCGCGCCGGTGACGATTGCTACCTGGTTTGCAAATTTCATGGGCCGCGAGTCTCAAAACGCGTCCCGCTTTGTCCAGCGCGGATTCCAGTCCGGTGCTCACCGGCGTGATTAAAATCGCGTCCGAAATGAGAGCCGATGAAACGGCATCGCCTCGGAGCGGCTCGCGTTTTTGATGCGGCTGCCCGGGCCGGAATTCCGCCCGCCGTTGACAATTTTTTGATACATCCTTAACACCGTCCTACTGCGATTTGCAGAACGTCCATCTGATTATGCGCCTGTCCATCCTTGTCCCGCTTTTTCTCACCGTTGCAGCCAGCGTGCCTCGCGCGATGGCCGACCCCGCCGCAGAAATCACATCATTCTCGCTCTTCAAGGAGGTGGACATGAAGAAGCTCGCGAAGGGCGAGGTGCTCTCGGCGAGCAGTGCGACGATGAGATTCGCCCGCGGGCTCGCGGTGGAGACGCTCTTCATCCTGCCGATGCCGCTCGCGAAGGCGAATGACGCGCAGCAAAAGTGGGACGGCACGCGGCACTCGGAGCTGAAAATCTACCAGCATGTGGATCTGCCGCGCCATCCGTCCGCGCAGGATTTTCAAAAGATCGCCACCGCGACGCATAACCGCTCGGTGGACAAATTTGCCGCCGCGACGGAGAAGCTAAACCCCGAACGGCCCGAGCTGCAGATGAGCGCGGCGGAGGCCAAAAACGCATCAAGCCCGGGAAAATTTGAAGCAGGCGGGAAAGGAATATCGCCGGGTGTCGCCGCGTTTTGGAGCGGACTGTTGCACACGCGCGCGAGTGCATTCGCGTCCGGCGGGCTCGGCGGGCAGCCGGCGTATCTCACGCGCAGCGGAGCGATCCGTCCGGCGGATGACGCCGCTGCGCTGCTGCGGGAACGCGGGGCGATCCATAAGCAGTTTTCATCGCTCGCCTCGACGATGACGGGCGGCGGCGGCGGCGCGCCTTTTTACGAGCTGTTCGACGTCGAGGGACGCGCGGCAGTCTCGCTTGGCGCGACTTTTTCCCGGACCGCGGGCGAGAGCATCCAGAGCGGAACGGTCCAGTATTATTCGAGCGACGGCTTTCTCGTGATGCTCACGTTCATGCAGATGTGGCCCGTGCAGATTGACGGCAAGGCTGCGACGCTCGTGTGGCGCAGCGACATGATCTCATCGAGCCAGCTCGGCGAACTGCACGGCATCGAGCGCTCCGGTTCGTCCGTCGCGATGCGCAAGGAGATTCAGAAAAACATCGCCGCGATGGTGAAGGATATTTCCTCGCAGCGCTGATCCCTCCACACTCCAGATCCATAAGCCATGAAAAACCTACCCATCCTCACATCGGTGACGATCGCCTCACTCGCAACGGCGGCATCGCTTTCCGCCGGCACCGAGATCCGCCGCGAACCCGAGCCCAACCACCGGGCCGAGATCCGCCACGAAGCCGAGGCCAGCTACAACGCCAGCATGGGCGCGCACAGCAATGTGAGCACGGCGCGCAATGCAAACGTCTCCCAGCAGAGCACGCACCTCCAATACGTCTTCGGCTACGCCGTGCCCGGGAGGCCCATCCTACGCATGGGCTTTTCGTATGATCGCTACGACTTCGGCTTCGCGGGCCCCGGGCTCATCCCCGGCGCGTTGCAGTCGCTGAATGTCATCGCAGGGCTCGATCTGAAGCTCGGGGACGTGCTCATCCGCATCGAAGCGCAGCCCGGATTTTACGGCGACAACCGCGGGTTCAACTCCAGCGATTTCAACGTCCCCATCATCCTCGGCGCATCATATCTCGTGAGCAAGGACGTGCAGTGGATCGCCGGGCTGTACTTCAATCCAAACTTCAGCCTCCCGTTCAGGGGCGGCATCGGCGTGCGCTGGAGAATGTCGGACCGCTGGGTGCTGAATTTCGTCCCGCCGAATCCGCGCATCGAATTCAAGGCCACCGACGACCTCACGCTCTACGCGGGCGGGCAGGTGATCAGCTCGACCTTCCGAGTGAACAAGAACATGGGCACCGGGCCCGGCGGGCGGAACTACGGCAACGCGCTCGTGGACTTCACCGAAATCCGCACCGGCGCTGGCGCATCGTGGAAGATGTGCCCGAAGAGCACGCTCGACGTGGAACTCGGCTACATGGCCTACCGTGACTTCGACTACCACAAGGTCGGCGAAAATTTCCAGAGCAGGAGCGGCGCATTCTACGGGCAGATGGGGCTGAAGATGTCGTTCTGAACGGGAAATGGCGGCGTTCTATTTTGAAGTTTGGAGTTGAACCTTTGGCGTCTGGCGTTTGGCCCCGCGCAGCGGCATCGCGGAGAATTGACGGTCTCTCCGAACTGACACGCGCCTGCCGCAGGCCAAATTTCAAACGCCAAACGCTCAACTCCAAACGCCAACTTGGGATACTGCCGAAAAAAACTGCGTGTCCGGCTGCATGACAAAAGCACGGGGCAACCGGCGCGGATGAAAAGCGGACGACCAGCGGCAGGCTTCGGGGAGCACACGCGGCCCGCCTGTCGTTCGCGGCGACCCGCCGCAAACACCCGGACACCCGAGGCCATCCGTTCGCAAGTGGACGCCCAATGTGCCGCGCGGATCGCGCGGCACCACAGGCGGGCCGCCTATGCTCCCCGCGCACCCTTTGATATTCTCCGCGGAAAAATGCACGAAGGCGCGGCGGGGCGCGCGGTTCACTCTCCGATGGGATTCCGCTTCCCACACGCCTCCCGACTCAGCATCTTCCGCCGCCCATGTGGTTCCTGAAAAAGCTTTTTAAGAAACGCGACGAGCAGCTCACCGGCGACGGCGACATCGTGAAGCCGTTCCTCGATCACCTCGAGGA
>BJFP01000001.1:33867-42219 GCA_014189875.1 Verrucomicrobiota bacterium
ACCCACATGTGCATCGCCGTGGGCCTCGTCTTCGAGCTGCCCGTGGTGATGCTGACGCTCAGCGGCATCGGCCTCATCAGCTACGCGTGGCTGAAAGGCATGCGCATGTACGGCTACGCGATCGCGCTCGTGCTCGCCGGCATCATCTCGCCGACGCCGGATCTGTTCATGCTCTTCATCTTTGCAGTGCCGATCATGGCGCTGTTCGAGATTTGCATCTGGCTCGTGTACTTCTTGGAAAAACGCCGCGCGAAGCATCCGGAGCCCGAAGCGCCGGAGGAGCAGCCGATCTCGTATCCGCACGAAGACCCGCACCACGGCTACTACGACGAGTACCATCACGAACATCACGGGCACTACGGACACGACGAGCACGGGAACTACATCGGCGAACACGGGCAATCGCACGACGACTTCCATCCCGGCAGCGAATACCACGCCGGCGAGGGCGACGCGAGTGAAGCAGTCTCCGCGACACCAAGCCTGCCAGGGCCGGGAACTTTGGAGCACGCATACGTGCCGCCGACCTGCATGATGCTGCCGCCGCTCTGAGTGTGAAGGAGCCGCTGCCGGGAACGTCGCCGTTGCTTGGCCTGCGGCGCATCTGGCAGTGGCCCCGCGCGCTTTACCTCCGCCGCAGCGCGCGCCATTCTCCGGCGATGAAGTTTCTTTTTTCACTGCTGCCCGCGCTCCTCCTCGCGTGCATCGCGTGCGCAGTGAATTCGCTCGAACAGGGATTCCTCTGCCCGATCTGCGGCACGCACTGGCAGCAGCGCATCGAGACCTCGTCGCGCGCAAAAGGCATGCGGCTCGATCTGCGCCAGGTCGGCGACGTGGTGGATCCTCCCACGCTCCCGCAATGCACGAAATGCCGCTTTCCGCTTTTCAGCGACCGTCTCACCGAGCAGGCGAAGGACCCCGCGAAGGCACACGCCTTCAAGCAACTCGGCTCATTCGTGCGGGGCGCGGATTTCCAGATGCTCGCATCGAAGAACCCGTCCTATTTCGCGCTCGCGCAGGTGCAGCAGATACTCAAGGCCCCCCACCGCCATATCGCGCTCAGCTACCTGCGCGCCTCGTGGCAGGTCGAGGATCGCGAAGCGCCGCGCCGCCGGCTCCTGGAAAATGCTCGCGAGCACTACATCGCAGCGCTCACCGAGACGGGCACGAATGACCCTCAATACGGCGATCTCGCGCTGCTCTGCGGCGAGATCGAGCGGCGGCTCGGAAAATGGGGCGACGCGGAGAAACGCTTCCGCGATCTCGAGTCGTCCGGCATTTTGAAAGGCACTCCGCAGGCGGACATCCCGGCGCTGCAACTCCGGCTGATCGCACAGCACGACTCCGCGCCGCACCTGCTCGACGGCGCGGATGTCGCGCAGATTCGCGACGCAAAAAATCCCGCGCAGCCCGACGGAAAGCCCGCGCTGCAACTGGGCATCCCCGGCCTCACGGAAGACCCCGGCGGCACGCTGAAACTCGAACAGCCTCTGAAGCCGCCCACCGAAACGCCGCACGAAAAGTAGACGCTCTTTGCAGCATCGCGCGCCTTGGAGAACGCCTGTTTCCGCGCAGCGAAACGCAGGCCTAATTTAGACAATCAACCCGCCGCCCCCCTCACCCGAGAGAAGACGGCGGGCCGACGATGATTCGTTCGCGGAAAGGTCGGCGCTTACGCGAGGTCGAAGCGATCGAGGTTCATTACCTTGTCCCAGGCCGCGACGAAGTCCTGGACAAACTTCTTCCCGGCGTCGGCGCATCCATAGACTTCAGCGACGGCGCGGAGTTGGGAATTCGAGCCGAGGACGAGATCCACGCGCGTCCCGGTCCACTTGATCGCACCCGTTTTGCGGTCGCGGCCTTCGAAGACGTCCGCGTCTTTCGAGACCGGCTTCCACTCCGTGCCCATGTCGAGCAGGTTGACGAAAAAGTCGTTCGTCAGTGCTTCCGGGCGCTTGGTGAAGACACCGTGCTGCGCGCCTCCGAAGTTCGTCTTCAGGACGCGCATGCCGCCGATGAGCACCGTCATTTCGGGCGCGGTCAGGGTCAGTAATTGCGCCTTGTCGATCAGCAGTGCCTCGGCGGACACGGTGTATTTGCACTTGAGATAATTGCGGAAGCCGTCGGCGATGGGCTCGAGCACGGCGAAGGACTCGGCGTCGGTCTGCTCCAGCGAGGCGTCCATGCGTCCCGGCGTGAACGGAACCGGGACGTCATGCCCGGCATTCTTGGCGGCCTTTTCGACGCCTGCGCAACCGGCGAGGACGATCACATCCGCGAGCGAGACTTTCTTGCCGCCGGTCGCTGCGCCGTTGAACGCGTTCTGGATGCCCTCCAGTGTCTTGAGCACCTTCCCGAGTTGCGCGGGAGCGTTGACTTCCCAATCCTTCTGCGGTGCGAGGCGAATGCGTGCGCCATTCGCACCGCCGCGCTTGTCGGAGCCGCGGAAAGTGGATGCCGACGCCCAGGCGGTGGAAACCATCTCCGAGACGGACAGGCCGGAAGCGAGAATTTTCCCCTTCAGCGACGCGATGTCCTGCGCATCAATCAACGCGTGATTCACCGCGGGAATGGGATCCTGCCAGACGAGATCCTCCGCCGGAACCTCCGCTCCGAGGTAACGCGTGCGCGGCCCCATGTCGCGGTGCGTGAGCTTGAACCATGCGCGGGCGAACGCGGCCGCGAACTGATCGGGATTCTCCATGAAGCGCCGCGAGATTTTTTCGTAAGCGGGGTCGAAGCGCAGTGCGAGATCCGTGGTCAGCATGGAAGGTGCGATGCGCTTTGTCTTGTCGTGCGCATGAGGCACGGTGCCCGCGCCCGCGCCATTTTTCGGCGTCCACTGCTGCGCACCGGCGGGGCTCTTCGTGAGTTCCCATTCGAAGCTGAACAGGTTCCAGAAAAAGTTGTTACTCCACTTCGTCGGCGTGGAGGTCCAGGTGACTTCCAGACCGCTCGTGATCGTGTCGCCGCCCTTGCCCGTGCCGAAGCTGCTCTTCCAGCCCAGGCCCTGCTCTTCGAGGCCGGCCGCTTCCGGATCAGGTCCCACGTTCGACGCCGGACCTGCGCCGTGCGTTTTGCCAAACGTGTGGCCGCCCGCGATGAGCGCCACCGTCTCCTCGTCGTTCATCGCCATGCGGGCGAAGGTCTCGCGGATGTCGCGCGCTGCGGCGACCGGATCAGGGTTGCCGTTCGGGCCTTCGGGGTTCACGTAAATGAGCCCCATCTGCACAGCCGCGAGCGGATTTTCGAGCGCCCGGTCGCCGGTGTAACGCCTGTCATCCAGCCACGTTTTTTCGGTGCCCCAATAGACATCCTGATCCGGCTCCCACACGTCCTCGCGGCCACCGCCGAAACCGAACGTTTTGAATCCCATTGTCTCGAGCGCAACGTTGCCCGTGAGGATCATCAGATCGGCCCAGGAAAGCTTGCGTCCGTACTTCTGCTTGATCGGCCAGAGCAGGCGACGCGCCTTGTCCAGGCTCACGTTGTCCGGCCAGCTATTGAGCGGCGCGAACCGCTGCTGCCCACGGCCGCCGCCGCCGCGGCCGTCGCCGGTGCGGTAGGTGCCCGCGCTGTGCCACGCCATGCGGACGAAAAGCGGGCCGTAGTGCCCAAAGTCAGCCGGCCACCAGTCCTGCGAATCGGTCATGAGCGTCGCGAGATCCTTCTTCACCGCCGCGAGATCGAGGCTCTTGAATTCCTCCGCGTAATTGAAATCCCCGCCCATCGGGTCGGACTTCGCCGAATGCTGGTGCAGCAGTTCGACCTTCAAGTGGTTCGGCCACCAGTCGTGGTTCGAGGTGCCGCCGCCAGCGGCGTGGTTGAAAGGGCATTTGGCTTCGTTGGACATGGATGTTTTTCCTTGGGTTCGGTTGAATCGGATTCTGTGAAAGGGTCGCGAGTGTTCGCCACGACTGCGCCGCCGGTCAATTACTGACTGCCCTTTCGACCGCGATCGGACGGCAAGCCGGAAGTGATGAACGACGGACTGAACCGGAGCTTCGGCATTCGTGGTTTGTCATCCGTCATCGTCAGACGTGCCGCGTGTCCCCTTCACGCAACCACCTGTTCTCCCCGCCCCCAATTTTCTCCCGCGAAACTCTTGCGCAACCGCGCCTCCTGCGTATAACCACCGCCCCCCACCAAAAGGGTAGATACCGAAGTGGCCAAACGGGGCGGACTGTAAATCCGCTGGCTTACGCCTTCGATGGTTCGAATCCATCTCTGCCCACTCCCCCCACCCGCGGAGGGCGCGGTTTGGGATTGCAGCGGGGCGATGCGCAGGGCGATCTACACAGGATGCGATTTGCTTCCGACATCCGATGCAGGATTCTCGCCGGCCTGCTGGCTGGCGCGGCGATGCACGCATCCGCGGAGAAGCCGGCAAAGACGACGCCCGTTCCTGCGCCTGCGTCCGCGCCCGCACCGACGTCGCAGGAGCGGGAAATCCAGCCGCCTTTCAGCCTGATGTGGCACGAGCCATCGGAAAGGCTGGAGCTGAAAATCGAGGCGGCGAAACTCTCGATCACCGACCGCCGCAAGCTGGAACGGCAGTGGATTGTGACGGCTGGTGGATTCAAAAAACCGAACTCGACGGACGCGTCCGCGCCGAAACCGCCGGAACTCCGCAGGGTGCTGTTTCATTTCGATGGCGGCGCAGTCTCCAAGGAAAAGGGCGCGAATGGAAAAGTGCGCGAGGTGCTCGCAGGCGGCCAACTTGTGGAGGTGGAGCTGCAATACCAGCAGGACGGCTGGGACGAGGAACGCTACGGCACGTGCCTCTCGGAAAAACGCCAGATGCTCGATCGCCTCTACGGCCCCGGCCAGCAGCTCGTGCGCTCCAGCACGCCGACGCCCGACGGCAAGGCGACGCAGACGATCGTGGGCTACAAATGGAACCGCAACAACACGGCGGTGGAGCTGATCTATTTTCACGTCGGAGTGAATGACGGCGAGCAGGCATTCCACACGCTGAGCCTTCACTACAAGCGGTCTTGACGATGCCGCGCACGCCGGCGTGCTGCCTGAAGTTTTGGCGTTGAGTGTTGAGCGCAGCGGCCACCGGGTGGCCGGACATTTTCTCCGAAACCCGAAACGCCGAACTTCAAGACAGGACTCTGCACGGCGTCGCCATCACCGCGGTGTTTCCTTTTCCCGCGGAGCACGCATACTCACGCACGATGGAACACGATCTCGGCAAAGTGACCGATGCGATCCTCCGGTCCTACGAGACCGGCGGCGGCATCAACCATGTGGACGGCGCAAACCTGCCGTCCAAGCGCGCTGTCGCGGCGATCTGCGAGGATCTGCTCCAGCTTCTTTTTCCCGGGTTTCACGATGCGGAGCCGATTCATTCGCAGCACCTGCCGCGCGTCACTTCGCACCGCGTCTTCACGATCGCAGAGCGGCTCGCGGAGGAGGCATGCAAGAGCGCGCGGCTCGGCGATCCGAACTGCCCGAACGAGCGTGCACTCGCGCTCACACGCGATTTTCTCAGCGGCATCCCGCAGGTGCGCGAGTTGCTGAAGACGGACGTGGACGCGGCCTTCCAAGGCGACCCGGCGGCGGAGGCTTCGGACGAGGTCATCCTTTCTTATCCGTTCATCGAGGCCATCGCGATCCAGCGCTGCGCACATGTGCTCTACTCGCTCGGCGTGCCGATCATCCCGCGCATGATGACCGAGTGGGCGCACAGCCGCACAGGCATTGACATCCATCCCGGCGCGACGATCGGCTCGCACTTTTTCATAGACCATGGCACGGGCGTGGTCATCGGCGAGACGAGCGTGCTCGGCTCGCACGTGAAGCTCTACCAGGGCGTGTCGCTCATCGCGAAATCGCTCGCCGGCGGCCAGGCGCTCCGCGGGCAGAAGCGGCATCCGAGCATCGAGGACAGCGTGACCATCTACGCGAACACCACGATCATGGGCGGCGACACGGTCATCGGCGCGGGCACGACGATCGGCGCGAGCGTCTTCCTCACACACAGCGTGCCACCGCGCTCGCTCGTGCTCGCGGAGGGCCAGGGCGTGCGCGTGCTGGAAAAGGATCGGAAGATCGCGGACGACTGGGTGATTTAGGTCAGCGACGGTTTGAGTTCACACAATCGTGACATCGCGCCGCTTGCGAAGATCGGTGTACGCGGCACAGTTGCCCCGCTTTCCATGAGCAAAATCACCAGCAAGAAAATCCTGGTCGCAGAGGACGAGGAAGACGTCCGGCGGCTCGTCTGCAACAGCCTGAAGAACGCGGGCTTTGCCACGCTGGAAGCCGATGACGGCCCGGGCGCGCTCAACGCCGCGCGCACGCAACTCCCCGCGCTCGTCGTGCTGGATCTCATGCTGCCCGGCATGTCCGGACTCGAAATTTGCAAGTCGCTCAAGAACGGTGCGGAGACCAAGGGCATCCCGATCCTCATGCTCACCGCAAAGGCCGAGGAAGTGGACCGCATCGTCGGTTTTGAACTCGGCGCGGACGACTACATGACCAAGCCCTTCAGCCCGCGCGAACTCGTGCTGCGCGTGCAGAGCATCCTGCGGCGCGCTTCCGGCCAGCCGCAGGAGGACGCCATCGTGAAACTCGGCGAAATCACGCTCGACCGCACGCAGCACAAGGTCGCCGTGAAAGGGAAGGCGCTCGAGCTTACCGCGACAGAATTCAAGCTGCTCGCCACGCTCATGGAACGCCGCGGTCGCGTGCAGAGCCGCGACGTGCTGCTCAACGACGTGTGGAGCTACGAGAGCATGATAGACACGCGCACCGTGGACACGCACGTCCGCCGCCTCCGCGAAAAACTCGGCAAGGCTGGCAGCCACGTCGAGACCGTCCGCGGCTTCGGCTACCGCATGGCGAACATCGGGTAGCCGGCTCGGAGCGTCTACTTCGCAAACGTCACCACGGATTTTCCATCCGCGGCATTCCACACGCGCAAGACGCCGTCCTGCCCACCGGCGACGACCGTCTTCCCGTCTGCGCTCACAGCGGCGGAGTGCATGAAATCTGCGACGCCGGGAAAACTCCGGTCCTTCCCTTCCGTGCCGACGAGTCGGACCTTGTTGTCGCCGGAGCTCGTGATCATCTGTTCCGCTGCGCCGGCGAAATGCACCGAGGTCACCTCCTTCTCGAAACCCTCGACGTTCCTCTTCCGAACACCGGCCGCGAAATCCCAGACCTTCACCACATTGTCCGCACCGGAGGTCGCGAGCGTGCGGCCATCGAGGCTCCACGAGATGCCGAGGATGTGATGCGTGTGACCCTCGAGTGATTTCACGATCTTGCCGGACGTGAGGTCGGTGACCTTCGCGAGCTTGTCCGCCGCGCCGGACGCGAGGAATTTTCCGTCGGCGGAAAAGTCGAGCGCAAGCACTGCGTCGCTGTGCGTGGCTGGAAACTCGCGGGCAAATACTGGCGCGGATTGCGCCGCGCCTGCGCTGCTCTTGAGATCCAATATTTTGATCTCACCGCCGCGCGAAGGCTCGCCGCCGCCGATGGCGAGGAATTTTCCATCCGGCGAAAATGCGAGCGACTGGACGCGATCCGTGAACGGCGACTTGCCCGTGCTCGCGCCGATCGTGCGATCCAGCTTCCACGCGGGATTCACATCCCACGCGGTCACCGCGGAATCCTGCGCTGCGGAAATGATCTGTCCACCCGGCGCGAAGGCCAGCGATTTCAGGCGCGTCTTCGCTCCTTTCACGACGGCAAATGCCGCGCCGGTCTCGCCGCTCCACGTGTGGATGGCCATGTCGTCGCCAGCGGTCGCGACCGTCTGGCCATCCGCGGAAAATGCGACGGCGAGAACGAGCTTCTCGGTGTCAGTCGCCGCCTTTGTCGCAGCCAGCGATTCGTCGTCCGCTTTTTTCTTCGCAGACTCGGCGGCGGTCACATCGGTCTTTGCTGCTGCGAGCGCGGCGGTCAGCTTTTGCTCCTCTTCCTTTGCGAGCTTGATCTCCGACTCGGCGACGGTCACGGCGGTTTCCGCCTTTTTCACTGCGTCGTCGGCCGTGGCGACCGCCTTGTCCAGCGGTTCGAGCTTGTCGGCGGCTTCCTTGCGCTTCGCGGTTTTCTGATCGCGCTCGGCCTTGGCCTTCTCGGCGTCCTTCTTCTTCGCAGTAAGTTCTGCGTTCGCCTTTTCTATCGCAGGCTTATCGTCCGGCGACTTCGCCTTCAGTTCTTCGGCGACTGTCTTCGCCTGCGCGGCGGCTTTCTCCGCGGCCTCGGCGGCTTCCTTGGCCTTCTTCAGATCCTCATCGGCTCCGGCCAGCACTTTTTCACCTGCGGGCTTCGCTTCCTTCGCGGCCACGAGAGCCTTCTGCTTCGGTTCGATTTCCTGCTTCTTCACCGAGACCG
>BJFP01000001.1:42832-50313 GCA_014189875.1 Verrucomicrobiota bacterium
CGCACCCTTCGCGGCGGCGATCGTCTGACCGGGCTTGCCGTCTGGGAAGCTGAACAGCTTCACGCTGCCGTCCTCTTTGCCCGTCGCGATCCATTTTCCATCCGGGCTCGCGGCGAGCGTCGTGCCGGCGGCGGCAATCTGGAATTTCTGCGTCTCGTTTATGCGCTTCCAGAGCTTCACCTCGCGATAAGCACCGGATGCCATCAGCGATCCGTCCGGGCTCGTTGCGAGGACATTGATCTGATCGGTGTGCGCGATCTCGGAGGACAGCGCGCGTCCGGAGGGGATGTGGTAAAATGAAATCCGGTTCACCCGCGCGCACGCGGCGAACTGCCCGTCGGGTGTGATCGAGACCGAGAAGATCGCGTTCACACCTTCAGGCACGGGCTGCCACTGGATCACGCGTTCGTGTTTCTCCGAAGCCTTCGCACCCTGATCGATCCAGAGCCGAAGCAGCGCGAGCTGCGCAGGTGTCAGATTTTTCGCCTTCGCCTTGTTTTCGCGCGGCGGCATTTTTAGATCGTCGTCCTGATGCGCCGCGGCTTGGAGCAGCAGACTCTCGGCGCCCTTGCCCGGCTTGAGCGAAGGGCCGGTGTCGCCGCCTTTGATCATCAGTTCCGGCGACTCCATGCTGAGCCCGCCCTTCGTCGTCGTCTTGCAATGGCACGAGAAGCAGTTGTCGCGGAGGAACGGCACGACCTCGCGCTCGAAGTCCACGGGGGTCTTGCGGTCGAGCGGCGCGATCTTGATCGGCGCGGCGAGCACGGTGGAAAATGATAAGACGATTGCGGGGAAGAAGGATTTCATGCGTTCGGACAAAAAAGTGCGCGAGGAAAATGCAGTTGCGTGCCTCGGGTAGCGCGGGCGTCCCGAATCAGCCCCACTTCGCTCGCGCGCTGTGGTTTGCTCGCACAAGGGTCGGCTCATTGGATCGCGATTCGGATCGGCGCGGAGTAGATCGTCGTCGTGACGTCCTTGCCGCGGTATTTTCCCTTGGTCTGCGTGGTGAAAAATATCGTGCTCTCCCCTGCCGGAATTTTCAGCGCCTTGAGATCGAGCGAGACGGTCGTGGTCTCCGCCTTCGCGTCCACGTCAAATTCCTTCAGCGCGTCCACGCTCTCAATCCCAGCGGCCTTGAGCTTCAGCGCCTCCTTGAATTCGCCGCTGCGCGTGATGCGCAGCGCGATGTCGAGCTTCGCTCCCGCCTGCGCCTGCCACACCTTGTCCTGTGCGGACTCGATGCGAATCGGCACGGGCTCCGCTCCATTCACGGCGATGACGAGATCGGCAGTGAGCCGCGACTGCACGGCATCAATATCGTAATCGGCCACAGTCCAGACGACAGCGCCGCCAGCGGCCTCGCGCTGCACTTGAGCATCGCCGATCTTCGCCTTTCCAATGACGTGGATCGCCGCGTGTTTTTTTGCAGGCTTCTCGACTGCGGTGAGCAGGAGCACGCCGTCGGTTTTTCCTTCGTCGATTTTCATCGGCAAGCACTTCACGCCGTCCGGCAGGTCCGTGGCGCCAAGTTCGATCACACCGTTGAATCCATCCTTGCGGATTGCGATCACCTTCACCGCAGTCGTCTCACCACCGCGGAGCGTCACACCGCGAGGCGATACGCCCCGGTCGTCCTTTTTCGTGAGCGGTGGCGGCGGCTCCACGATTGCGACGAGCCGGAAGTCCGGCGTCTCCTTGCGGATCGCGAGCCGGTATGTGCTCGCGGGATTGCTGCGCGTCGCGCCGAAAAGATCGCTCACCGAGACGCGATACGTGCCGTCGTCCTTCGCCTGAAAACGATATGCGGGATCATTGCTCAACGTGATGAACTTCTTCCCGCCGGGATCAGCGTCCGAACCATACACCTCCTTGATGTCCGTGCCCTCGCGCTGCACGAGCAGGAACGGGCTCGTCGTGCGCCCTGCGCGGTGCGAATACACTTCAAGCCAGAACACGTCGCCCTTCTTCGCGGCGAACGCGTAGCTGTCCACATCCGCCGCAGGAAAAAACTGCCCGGCCACTTCGCATGGCACGGAGATTTTCTGCGCCTGCCCTGCCTTGTTGTTCGGCTCGACTTCCCGGCTCAGGGACGCGGTGGAAAATCCGATGAAGACGGGATTCGACGATCCGTCCGCAGATTTTAGGGAGTAGAAAATGCCGTCATCCACCGCGGACACGGGGCGCGTGAAGCTCTTGCGCGCGGCATCCTCCGCCTTCGGCAATGCGATCTCGATGTCGAGTTTTTCCAGCGGCTTCCTGTCGGTGCCTGTGAGGTTCGCAGGTTTTCCACCGGGCAATCCACGACCGTAAAGTGTGAACGTTGTCTTGCTGCCGGGAGCACCTGCGGGCGGGAAAATGAAATCCAAATGCGGGCCTTTGGAAATCGTCAGCCGGTAAAAATGATTGGGGCCGCCGCCGAATGTGAGATCGTGGACCGAGACGAGAAACGGCCCGTCGGACGGCGCGGTGAAATCAAGCACGCCGCCTTTGCGCGCGGACTCAATCTCCCGTCCTGCTGCGTCATGCACCGCGAGCACCGGGCTCATGCGCGAATCAATTTCCTTCGTGGCGCATACGATGAGCACGCGTTCACCCTTCTTCGCCGGAAACTTGAAATAATCCGACGCGGCGGCGGTGACGTTGCCGTTGAACACGCTGCTCATCGGTACCTCGACCGCAGCCTCGGGCTTGTCGTGCGCCTTCGTGCGCGTGAGCTCGGGACGGTCGCCAGCGACGAATGTGCGCGGGTTCGAGATGCCGAGTTTTCCGACCACGCGCACGTCGTAACTTCCGACCGAAACCTCCGGCGCTATTTTCACGGCGAAGTGATTTGGCGACTTCAGTGTCGCAGTGATCCCGGGATGGGAAAAATGAAGCGCATCCGCCTCGTCCAGATCAGCACCGACGATCGTGACCTCGGTTTCCGTGCCGATTTTTCCACCCATCGGCGTGACGGAATTTAGGAGTGGGACCGGCAGTTCAGCAATGCTGCGCGCAGTGATCGCCGTGCAGAGAAACGCGATGATGAGAGCGCGAATCGCGCGACGGCAGGCTGGCCGTGCAGAAGAATTGCTCGCCACGGCTCAGTGATTGAAGAGGAATTCCTTGGTGTTCAGGATCGCCCACAGGACGTCCTCGTAGCCTTTGCGCTTCGCCGCAATCGGATCGAGCGGCTTGCCGTCGGCGGCCTTGCGCGGCTTGTCGATGTGCGCGCGTGCGAGGGTGAGTTCTGCGGAATCCGGCTGGCGCGAATAGGCGAGCTGGTAGAGCTCGTTCAGCTTCTGGTCATCGGGGCGCGGATCGGCGGCGAGCTGCGCGGAACGTCCGCTGTTCGATGACAGCTTGTCCTGGATGTCCTTCGAATTCAGCAGGTGCAGGCACTGCGCGAGGCTCGCCTCCTGCGAGCGCTCGCATTCGCACGCGCTCGACGACTCGGGGCGGCCGAAGACGACGAGGAAATACGAGTTGGCGTTGAAGCTGTTATCCGGCAGCGAAATCGCGCGCGTGCCGACGGGCAGTCCGGCGAAGCCGCTCGGCACATTCGTAAGCTGGTTCACAGCGTCGAACAGCACCTCGGCCGGGAGGCGCCTCGGATAGTAGCGCGAGAAATTCTGCCGGTCGTTCTTGTTGAACTCATTCGGCATCGCGCTGAACTGATACGTTCGCGACCGCACCATCTCGCGGATGAGGCCCTTCATGTCGTAGCCGCTCTTCACAAAGTTCGCTGCGAGCGCGTCGAGCAGTTCAGGATTCGACGGCGGGTTCGTCTCGCGCATGTCGTCCTCGGGCTCGACGATGGCGCGGTTGAAAAAGTGCTTCCAGTAGCGGTTCACGAGCGCCTTCGCGAAGAACGGGTTGTCCTTGCTGCTCATCCAGTCCGCGAGCACGAGGCGCGGGTCTTCTTCGGGCGCGATTTCGTGCGGCACCGCGCCGAGACCGGCGGGCTTCACGTTCTGCTTCGTCTTTTTGTTCACCGCCGTGGCCACGCCGCGCTTGTGGAAGATTATCTCATTTTCCTTCACCTTCGGGGACTTGCGCCCGACCTGCGAGAAGAACGCCGAGAAGCTGTAGTAGTCCTGCTGGCTCCACTTCTCGTACGGGTGGTGATGGCACTGCGCGCACTGCAGCCTCATGCCGAGGAAAAGCTGCGCCGTGTCCTCGAGTTGCTGCTGCGAATCCTTCACCTCACGGTACCACGCGACCGGCGGGTTCTCCTCGATCTCGCCGCTTGCCGCGACGATCTCGCGCACGAACTGGTCATACGGTTTGTTCGACTGCATCGCGTCGCGAATCCACGAGTGGAATGCAAAGTTGCCGCGCGCGTCCGTCGGCTTCGAGCGCTTGTTGCGCAGCAGCGCGCTCCATTTGTTCGCAAAAAAGTCCGCGTATTCCCCGCTGCCGAGCAGTGAATCAATCAGCTTGTCGCGCTTCGCCGGATCGGCGTCGGCGACGAATTTGCGCGTCTCGTCGAGCGACGGCACGCGGCCCGCGACGTCGAGGCTCACGCGGCGGAGGAAGGTCGCGTCGTCGGAGTCCGGCGACGGCGGCACGCCGATGCTGCGGAGCTTTGCGAAGACAACCTCGTCCACGAAGTTCGCGGGCTTCGGCAGGCTCTCGACTTTCTGGCCAAGCGGCACCGTCGCGCGGAAGACCGAGACCTTGCCTTGGTAGCGCACCATCACGCCGACATCGCCGGGCTGGTCGAACATCGTCACGCGTCCGTCCTCGTCGGTCGTCGCCATGCTCTTGTCGTTCGGCTCGTAGAGCGCGCTGCGCGTCACATCATGCACCGAGCCGTCCGTGTAGCGCGCGAGCACGACGAGCTGTTGCTCGCCATTCAGCGACATCGTGCGCACCTTCGGCAGCACCTCGACAGACACGAGTTTCGGGTCCGTGTCCTTGCCGTAAGGCATGCCCTGCGCGATCCAGCGCACGAGCAGACGGTAGTCGTCGGAGTCCTGATCGATCCGCCGCCCGCCCCCGTGCGGAGTCGAGCCGACGCCCTTCGTCAGCAGCAGGCTGTTATCCGGCGCTGCGGGGGAAACTCGGCGTCCGCGCGACTCCTTCACGAGGTGTTCGTAGTCCTCCATCGGCTCGAAGCCGAGCAGCGAAAGTTTGAATCCATTCTGCCCGCTCGCCTTCCCGTGGCAGCCGCCGGAGTTGCAGCTCGCCTTGGTTAAAATGGGGACGATCTGGTTCGGGAAATTGATCGGCTCGACGGTCGTGGCCTTCTCGACTTTCACCGGCAGCGATGCCGAGACGCCCTCGAAGTTTGCAGTGACCGTCGCCGTGCCATCCGCAAGCGACGTCACGACTCCGTCCGAGTCCACTTTCACAATGCCCGCGGGCGACGCCGCGTAGTGAGCCTTGTGCGTGAAGTCGCGCAACGCGCCATCATGAAGCTTGGCGGTGACGAGCAGCTGCTGGCGCGCGTCCTTGCCGCGCAGCATGAGTTGCGGTGCGCTGGTGGCTTCGACTTGCAGCGCGACCGGTTTGGCGGATGCGCCGGCTGCGAGCGAGAGGATGCAGGCGAGGAGGAAGGCGGGGCGTTTCATAGTTTCAGATCAGTTCGGACATGGGCTGGAAGCCGTCCACGAGGTATTGCGGGCGGCCGGAGAAATCGGGGAGCGTGACATGGTTCACATTAATGCCGAGCCAGTGGTAAAGTGAAGCGAAAATTTCGCCAAAATGCACGGGGCGCTCAGTCGGCTCTCCGCCGAGGCGATCGGTCGCGCCGATGACCTGGCCGGTCTTGAATCCTCCGCCCGCGACGACTGAGCAACCGACGCGCGGCCAATGGTCGCGGCCACCGTCCTTGTTGATCTCCGGCGTGCGGCCAAACTCGCCCCACGCGACGACCGCCGTGTCCTTGTCCATCCCGAGCCGGTGCAGATCCTCGACGAGCGCGCTGAAGCCCTGGTCGAAAAGCGGAAGGTGCGTGAGCAGTTCGGAATGGTTGCGCGAATGAAAATCCCAGCGTCCGAAATTCATCGTCACGCAGCGTGCGCCCGCCTGCACAAGCCTGCGCGCGACGAGAAAGTGCTCATTATTGCGCGGCGCGCCGTCGCCGTAATTTTTCGGATCGCCCTTGCCGTAGCGCTCGCGGATTTTCACGTCCTCTTTCGAAACATCGAGCGCATCGAGGAGCCTGCTCGAAGACAGGATGCTGAACGCCTGCTGCTCGAAGACATCCAGTGCATCCATGATCCCGCTGCGATCCGCGTCGCGGCGGAATTTGTCGAAGCTCGCGAGCAGCGCGTGGCGATCCGCGAGCCGGTCGCTCGTGATGCCGTTCAGCGAGAGGTCGCCCATGCCCGCGCCGTTCGGACGGAACGCCGCAAACGACGGCCCGAGAAAACCCGGATGCCCCGGCGAGCCGTACGGCGGATGCCCGGCATTCGGCGCGAGACCGACGAACGGCGGCACTTCCCTGCCCTGCTGCGCGCACAGCTTTGCCATCACCGAACCGATCGAAGGCCAGCCGCCGGGCGGCGGCGCGATCCCGCCCTTCGCGGGGCGACCCGTGTAGCAGATGTGCGAATCGTGATCGCCGCTCAGCGAACCAACCATCGAGCGGATCGGCACAAGCTTGTCCATGATGCGCGCGCAATGCGGCATGTGTTCGGAAATATGGATGCCCGGAACCTTCGTCCGCATCGGCTGGTACGGGCCGCGGATTTCCAGCGGCGCGTCCATTTTCAGATCGAAGATATCCTGATGCGGCGGCGCGCCCGCCATGTAGATCATGATCACCGACTTCGCAGACTTGCGAATTCCCGACTGATCCTCCGCACGGAGCATCTGTGGCAACGAAAGCCCGCCCATCGCGAGGCCGCCGATTTTTAGAAAATCGCGCCGCGAAAATCCGTCGCAAAATTTGCCGCTGGGTGTGCCTTGGATCGTCAGCATGCTACACGAGTTCCTTCATCGGCGTGCAGCCCGGATCGACGATGTACTGCGGCCGGCCCGCGAGGTCGGGGATGGTCAGCTTCGAGGCGTCGATTCCCATGTTGTGATAGAGCGTTGCGAAGACTTCGCCGAAGCGCGTCGGGCGAGCCGCGGCCTCGCCGCCAGTGCGATCCGTCGCGCCGATGATCTGGCCGGTCTTCATCCCGCCACCTGCGAGCAGCACGCTGGAGACGCGCGGCCAGTGGTCGCGGCCCGCGTTTCCATTTACGCGCGGCGTGCGGCCAAATTCGCCCCACACCACGACCGTGACGTCCTTCTCCATGCCGCGATCATGCAAGTCGCGCACGAGCGCCGTCACGCCCTGGTCGAGCACGGGGAGCTGCTTCTTGAGTGTCTCGAAATTTTTCGAATGCGTGTCCCAGCCGCCAAAATTCAGCGTCACAAAACGCGCGCCGGCCTCGACGAGACGGCGTGCGACGAGGAAGTCGTTCACCTTGCGATCGCCGCGCGTCTTGTAAGCTTCGGCGACCTTCTTGTCCTCGGCGCTCACGTCGAGGGCCTTCGCGAGTTTG
>BJFP01000002.1:0-35984 GCA_014189875.1 Verrucomicrobiota bacterium
AATCCATTCATCGCATTCAGCACGTCCGGCCAGAACGGCGGACGCGAGCCTTTCGCGAGCGACACGAGCGCGAGCACCGCGAGCAGCGTGACGCCGCCGACATACCAGCGCGCCGCCTGCCTGCGCGAATGCTGCCCCCATGTGCGCGTCGAGAGATACAGCGTGAGCACGAGCGCGGCGAAGAGAAGGCACACCGCGTGCGCGCTCACCCACGGCTGCGGTGAAAGCGTCCCCGGCAGCGCCACCCGGAAGTCGCCTGTGAGCGTCTGTCTCCATGCGGGCACGGGGAACCACCGAGCCGGAAGGAATGCCGTGAGCGCGATGGCGAGGAGCACCAGTGAAATCACACTCCACGCCCTGCCGGGCGCGCGGCGCGGCGGCGCGACGATGAGCAGCACGCCGAGCCCGAGCAGCAGCAGCGCCTGCCCCCAGAGCTGCGTCGCGACTCCGAACAGCGGCCCCATCAGCGCGAGCATAGCGAGCGGGATCGTGCGTGAGGCTGAGGTTGGATCGTGTCGTTGTTCCATTGCCGGATGTTCAGCGGGAAGTCGGGAAAATTGCGAAACTTCTCTCGTGTCTGTGCGCCTATTTTGCGCCGCCCGCGTCCACGACCGTCTTCGCCGCCGCGATGTAGTCGAGGATGCGCGCCTTCTCCGCGTCGCTCAGCCCCGCGCGCCGCGACATGCTCCCGACCATGCCCGACAAACTGGTGAGCGTTCGGCCGTCGAGCATTTCGAGATCATGGCATTCGGTGCAGCGGACCGTGTAAAGTTTGCGCCCCTCCTCCAGCATCGGTGCCGACGTGCCCGCCTTCGCGATCGAGACGAATGCGGGCGTGACTTGCGGCGATGTCTTTTCCTCGAATGCCGCGGCCAGCGTCTTTCGGAGTTCGCGCAGATCCGTGTGGTCCGTGCAGAGCTTCAGCCCGTCATCAATCGCACTCAGCGCATGCACCGCGCCGTTCGGCTGGCGCTGCATTTTCTTCGCCGTCTTGCACAGGGTGTCCGCCTCCTCGAGATCCTTCTGCACGAGCGGCTGCATCGCCTTCAGTTCGTCGTGCGCGGGCTCCGCCTCAAGCCCCGCCGCGACATGCTTCGATGCCGCGACGAGCTGCTTCAGCGCGAACGACTGCCGCGCGAGCATCGTCTCGCGCTGTGAAATTGCGGCGCGTTTTGTGAGGTCCGCGCGATCCACTTTCGTCGGAGGAATCGTGAGGCCCGGGACCTGCGCGCCCAGACGGTCCGTGCCCTCGTCGAGCGCGAGCGCGAGGCGCGTCATGCCCGCTTTCGCGAGCCCCTCCGCCGTGTCGCGCAGCGTCTGGAGCGTGGTCGTCGCAGCTTGCTTCGCCGCCGGGCTTGTGCGCGCGAGCGAAGCCGATCCGAACGCGCCGTTCACCCGCGTGAAAAGCGCGCCGGCGAGCGCCGCCTGCTGCTTGTCCAGCGCCGCGCGCGTGAGCAGCCGCTTCGCCTCGTCGTAGCGCTGGTCGCGGAATGCCTCCACGCCGCGCACGAGAACCGATGTGGCCCGCACGACGGCGGGCTCGACCGCTTCGTCCGGCAGCGTGGCCGCGACGAGCGTGCCGTCGTCCTTCATGAATGACACGAAGACCTGCTTCTTTGCCGGGTCGTGTTTCAGCAGCGTGAACTCCTGGCCCTTCGCCGCGCCCGCGAGATTTTTGCCTTGGAAGAGGAGCATCTCGCTGCGCGTCACGCGCACCGGATCGCCGACGACAAGCGCCCTCGCCGCCCCGTGTGACACGCCGGACAATGCAGACAGCATCGCGACGATCGCGATCCGCACGGAGGCGCTGGACAAATGCGGCCCTCTCATTGGATCGGCAGTGAAAGTTCGATGCTCTTGCCGGCGCGCAGCACCTTCGCATTCACCTTCTCGTCCGGCTTGTGTGCGCGCAGCAGACGCCCGATCACCGTGCCCTCCGTGATGCGCTCCGAGGAGCCGTCGAGTTCCGTGATCACGTCCTCCTTCAGCCAGCCCGCCTTGTTCGCCGGGAATACGAGGTGGATTGCGAGCGCGCCTTCGAGCGTGCTGCGAAATCCAGCGGTCGTCTTGTTCATCGGATCTTGCTGGTGCGTCCACGATCCGTAGCGTCCGTAGATCGTCCCGTCGCCGTTGAAAAAGAGCGTCGAAAACGAGAGGTCGTAGTCGAACTGGAACAGCGAGAGATCCAGCGCGTTCGCATTGATCACGCGGACGCACACGAACTGATCCAGCAGCGGGATGAGCTCCTTTTCCTCCAACACCTGCGCATCGATCCCCGCGCACGAAAGGCACGGCACGCAGCGCAGCACGACGAGCAGCGGCTTGCCGGTCTGCTTTGCTTTCGCGAGCCCGGCCTTGAAGTCGTTGTAGATCCAGCGCGCATCGTACTCCATCGCGGTGCGATCCTTGCGGACCGCGCCTTCGCGATCCTTCACCGTTTCGGCGAAGGCGAGGGATGGCAGTGCGGCGACGGACAATGCGAGGAGGGGGAGACGGGGGCGCATCGCGCGGAACTTGGCGGACACATTGCGGAGGTTCAACACGCTTCTTGGCCGTGCTCGCGCTTTCATGACGTCTTGAAAATCGCGATCCGCATTCTTCCGCGCATCCCCGCTGCATTTCGCTTGCCGCCCTGCATTGCATTTCAAATGTTCGCGCGAATGATCACATCGCTCCGTCCGCTTCCCGCACACTCCCGCAGACTCGCCAACCGCATTCGCATGACCGCATTCCGCGCCGCCATGCTTTCGCTCTGCCTCGGCGCGGGCGTTGGAAGTCCCTCGGTTGCGATCGCGGCGGAAGACCCCGATGTCGTCCGCGCGCGGTTCGAGGCGCACCAGCAGTACGAGGCGAAGAAGGCCGCGGAAAAGCGCATGGCCATCGCGCTCACACGGCAGGGTATCGTCGCGCTCTATAATGCGGGCACCGGGCCGATCAGTTACAGTGCGCGGTGGCTGCTGTGGGACGGCAGCTATACGAACTGGACGGCGGCCAAGATCGAAGGAAGGAAGTCCGTCTTTTACTCGAAGGCGGGCGGCATCAAACTCCAGGTGAAATTTTCCAGTGTCGGCGGCGGACAGAAAAACTATGCGCTCGAATCAGCGCAGGTGCCGAGCGACATCAAGGCCGGCTTCGACGATGCGGCGCCGAACAATTTCGTCTGGGGCGCGAACAACTCCCTCGACCTCTTCAAGGGCAAGCCGAAGAACTGGTAGGCTCGGCGGATGCTGCCCTCGGAGGCGGGCGGCCCTCATTTGAAGTTTGGAGTTGGGCGTTTGAAGTTTGGAGTTTGGCCCGCCGCAGGCGCATCTCACAAGTTCGACCCGATCGCGACGAAGGAATTTTATTCGCTCTTTTCCTTCTTCCAGTCCGCCAAACGACCTCGCCGCATGGACGCTCGTGGCAAACCTGATCCTGAACCTCGACCAGACGCTCAACCGCAACTGAGCAAAGGATCAGTTTTGATGCAATTGCTCCGGGCTCACTTTCCGATGCGCTCGGCGAGTTTCTCATCGGGCGGTGCGCCGAGTTCGATCGAACGGATGTAGTGCCGCCGCGCGAGTTCCACCGCGGGAGGGACGCGCTCCATGTAGATCATGGCGAGATTGTAGTGCGCGTCGGGGGACTTCGGATTGAGTTCCAGCGCGCGGCGCAATTCCTCCTCGCCCGCGCTGTACCAGCCGCGTCGTGCGAATGTCGCGCCGAGATACTGGTGTGCTCGCGCATCCTCCGGCGCGTAGAGCACGGCCTGCGCGAGATGCGCGTGCGCGGCGTCGAACTCATTGCGATCGTATGCGCCGATGCCGAGCAGGAGCCACGCGGTCGCGTTCGCAGTGTCCTTCTGGATCACGCGGCGCAGAAACTGTTCCGCATCGTCGTTGCGCTCCTGGCGCTGCGCGATGAGCGCGAGATTGATGAGGGTCGGGGGATTCTCCGGGGAGATCGCCAGCACTTTCTGGAAGCCGGTTTTTGCAGCCTCGAAATTGCCCGCCGAAAAATCCTTCACAGCTGCCGCGTAGAGCTGCTGCGCGGTCTGGTGCTCCTTTGTGATCATCGGCACGGGGGGCGTCGCGAACCGATACGTCGGCTGCGCCGGCACGGCCTTCGGGATCGGTGTAGGCGCCGCGTGCGAAAAGGCAACCACACCGAGCGACACCACGCAGGCGCAGGCGGCGCGTTTCATTTTGTAGCGCCGAGTGCCACCGAGCGTTGCGATGCGACACGCACGGCTGCGATGAGCGCGGCGCGCAGACCGCCCGCTTCGAGGGCCTCGATGCCTGCGATGGTCGTGCCGCCGGGGCTCGCGACCTGATCACGGAGCGCGGCTGGGTGCATCCCGGTTTGCATCACCATCTCCGCGGCACCGGCGACGGTCTTTGCCGCGAGCTGGAGCGCGAGATCGCGAGGGAGGCCCATGAGCACGCCGCCGTCGGCGAGCGCCTCGATGATCGTGTACACGTATGCGGGACCGCTGCCGCTGAGGCCGGTGACGGCGTCGAGCAGGCTCTCCTTCACGCGCACCGCAAGGCCGACTCCGCCGAAGATCTTCTGCGCGATCTCCGCGTCGGCATCCGTCGCCTGCGTGCCGGTGGCAAATCCGGACGCGCCTGCGAGCACCAGCGCGGGCGTGTTTGGCATCACGCGGATGATGCGCAACTTATCCCCGGCGGCCTTTTCAAGGCTCGCGATCGAGAGGCCCGCGACGATGGAGATCAGGAGCTTGGTTTCTTTTCCGCCGCCGCCCTGCCACGCCCAGCGCATCGAGGATTCCATCTGCTGCGAGGTCGCGCCCTGAATTGCGGCAAGCGCGTCGCCGGGCTTCACCGCGAGCACGATCACTTCGCTCGCGCCGACGACTTCGGCGGTTGATGCCGCGATCATCACGCCGGTTTCGCCGCGCAATTTTTCCGCGGTGGGAGCGTGGACGTCGCAGACGGTGACGTCCGCCGGCGTGCAGATGCCGGACTTGAGGACGCCTTTGATGAGGGCCGCAGCCATTTTGCCGCCGCCGATGAAGCCAAGTTTCATGGCGCGACGTTTAGCGTTCCGCGCGGGGAAGGGAAGTGCGGAACGGGCGTGCCCCTCAGTTTCCGAGGCACGAGGCCACCGCCGCGAGCGCGACGCGTCCGCGCGTGTGGCGGCGGTAAGCGTGCTTCACGATCGAATCGAGCACCGACCTGCCGGCCCGGGCGGACTTCGGTGCGTGCGTCGCGGATGAGGTGCGCTTTTTCATGGGAAGAGGAAAGGGGAGAGCAGGCGGCGGGCCAGCGGGCCGTGCAGTGGTGTTGGATCGGAAAGCCATCGGTTTCGGCCCAGACTTTGCGCATTTTCAGCGACCGGCGCAACGACGCGCCTGTGAATTCGACGTGCCGGAAATGTCACGGAACTGAGCGCGTAAATTTTTCCATTTGCTCGCGGGACTGCACCGCACAGACTCCGCCGCGTGAGCAGCTACACGGTTTTCGCACGCAAATATCGCCCAAAAATCTTTGCCGACGTCCTCGGCCAGGAGCACATCACGCGCACGCTGCGCAATGCGATCGAGGCGAACCGGATCGCGCACGCGTACATTTTCGTCGGCCCGCGCGGCACGGGGAAGACCTCGACGGCGCGTATTTTTGCAAAGGCGCTGAACTGCGCCGGCGGCCCGAAGGCGGACTTCGACCCCGAGGAGGAAGTGTGCCGCGAGATCGCCGAGGGGCGCTCGCTGGACGTGATTGAATTCGACGCCGCATCGAACACGCAGGTGGACAAGATCCGCGACCTCATCCTCGACCGCGTGAATTACGTGCCGAATGGGCGTTACAAAATCTACCTCGTGGACGAGGTCCACATGCTCTCGGCGTCTTCATTCAACGCGCTGCTCAAGACGCTCGAGGAACCGCCGCCGCATGTGAAATTTCTCTTCGCGACGACCGACGTGCAGAAGGTGCCGACGACGATCCTCAGCCGCTGCCAGCGGTTCGATCTGAAGCGCATCCCGACCGCGACGATCACGAAGCATCTGCTTTTCATCGCGAAGAACGAGGGCTTCACGCTCGAGCCCGCAGCCGCCGAGTCCGTCGCGCGCGGCGCAGAGGGCGGCCTGCGTGACGCCGAGTCCATGCTCGATCAGCTCGTCGCATTTTGCGGCGACACGATCACGGAGGCGGACGTGCTGAGCGTGTTCGGCTTTACCAGCACACAGACCGTGATCACGCTCTGCGAGACGATCATCTCGGCGGACGCATCGCGCGCGCTTGCGACGATTCACGAGCAGGCCGAGGCGGGAAAAGATCTCGCGCGGCTGATGAGCGAGCTCATCACGCACCTCCGGAATCTCCTCGTGCTGAAGGCCGATCCCGACGGCCTCGGCGACGAGTGGATGCCGGAGGCCGTCGCCGCGATGCAGGAGCAGGCCGCGCGCGTGCCGATGGAAAAAGTGCTCGACCTCATCGAGCAGTTCGCCGCCGCGGAGGGCCGGATGAAATGGGCCGTGAACAAGAAGATGCACTTCGAGGTCGCGGCGATCCGCGCGATCCAGATCCTGCAAAGTGCGACGCTCACCGAGGTGCTCGACACACTCTCCGCGCTGCGCGGAGGACAGCCGCTGCCCGCGGCTACACAGCAGGTGAAACCCGCCGCACCGCGCGCCGAACCTCCAGCGCCCGCACCGCGTCCGCAACCCGCGGCTCCGACATCGCGCGTGGCGGAACCCGAACCCGCACCGGCTCCTGTTTCCAAGCCGCGCACCATCGAGACGCCGAAGATTTCCGAGCCCGTATCCGCACCCGCGCCGAAAGCGCCGGTGAAATCCGAACCCGCGCCGTCCGCTCCCGCTCCCGCTCCCGCAATCTCAAATGACGATTTCTGGCTCGCGCTCGTCGCGGCGGTGCGCCGGGATCGCAAGCTCATCAGCGGATGGCTGGAAGCCGGCGCGCTCACCCGCGTGGACGACAAGACCGTGCAGATCGGCTTCCCGCCGGAGCAGGCGTTCTCGAAAGATTTTCTCGAACAGGGCCACCGCGAATTTCTCACCGAAGCCGCCAGCACGATCCTCGGCCGCAATGTGAGGATCTCGCTAGAAGTTCGCGACGGCGTCGTCGCGACAGCGATTGCGCAACCGAAGCCGGAGCCAAAGCTCGACCCGATGGAGGAATTCAAGCGCGACCCGCTCATCCGCAAGGCGCTCGAAATCTTCCGCGCCGAAGTGCAGCCCGCGTAGTGCGGATTCGGCATCATTACGAGATCCCCGCTTTCCAAAAAATGAAGATCCTCACGAAGCTCTCCGCGCTCATCGCAGCCGCCGCAATTTTGCATCTCGCAGGCTGCGCATCTTCGCCGCGCATCGCATATGCAAAGGCGCACTCGGAACTTTCCCCGGCGCACCGGCAGATTCTGCTCTCCGGGAAAATCCCCGGCGGCATGGCTGCCGAAGGAATGACGAAGGATCAGGTGAAGCTCGCCGTCGGCAGCCCGAAGCGCCTCGAACAGACCGGCACCGGCGACGTGTGGGTCTATGTCCACGAACGGTTCCTCGACATCAGCCCGGCCGACGCTCCCGGCGCGGCATACGGCACCGGCCTGAACGCGCAGCGCAATTTCACCGAGACGGCAAATCTCGGCCCAAGACCATCCGTGCGCGAAACCGCGCGCGTCTTCTTCCGCGGCGACCGCGCGACGCACGTGCAGATCGGGCGGGAGTAAAGCCTTCCTCAGGGGCTCGAGAACCGCACGCCGCCAGAGGGGAAGCCGAATAACCATAGAGCATCTGAAACAGCGCATCTTCCTGAGCCGCAGGCCAAAGGACAAACGAAGTAAGCCGCCCACTTTGATGCACGACACTGGCGGCAACGCGGCCGTGCGCGACGTGGCAAAGCGGCTGCGGAAGGACGGGCTGATGCCCAAGGCTGAAGGCAGCAGGACGAAGGCGGAAGTTCCACTTCATCCCTCTGCCTTCATATTTCATCCTTTCCCCGACTGGGCGCAATTGGAGTCCGGCACGTTCCGCTTTCGCGACCCGCTGAACAAGGAGCGCCGTTTCCTTCCCCTGTGCCTCGATGGCGGCCAATACTCGAACGTTGAATGAAAGCGCAACCGTCCTTGGGTAAGCCAAAAACAGTTGAAAACAGGACGGTAGATGGAAATTCGCGCGCGGTGCTGCGCCCGCAGCGAGCTTTTTGGGCTTACCGAAGTCGGGAGAATGATGTCCTCAGTCGCCGAGAGGCGTGCTGATGTGTGCGTTTGCCGGGGGCGTGAAGTCGAATGACGCTTCGACGGATTTCTGCATCTGGACGTTGCGATAGGTCGTGACGATGCGGTCGCCTTTTGGGAGTGCGGCGTCGGTCTTCTCGATGAGGGCGTCGGCATTCATCCAGACGGTGAGGCTCGTGAGCAGGCGGCGGACGCCGGCGGATCTCGGTGTGAGGACGATGCGGTAGCCGTTGCCTTCGCGCGACGGGGCGACGCGGAAGAATTTCTCCACGTCCTGAAAGTTCAGTCCGGCGGTGAGGGCGGCGAGGCTGTCGTCAAAGAACTGTTTTTTTCCGAGCGTGTAGTGTTCGGCTTCGCTGAAATTTGGATAGTAGATCCAGAGTTCCTTGCCGTTGGAGACGGTGAGGCTGGGCGAGGATCCCTTGAGTTCGCGGCGGAATTTTCCGGGCGCGTGAAAGGCGATGGTGCCGGTGCCGCGGATGGGTTTGTTCAGCAGGTGTGTGCTGCGGTCTTCGGTGAAGTCGGCGGTGAGCGCGGGGAACTTCGCGCGCTGTTCGCGGAGCTTCGTGAGCAGCGCCTTTTCGTCGTCGGCGGAGAGCTGCTGTGCGCGTGCGGCACACGGAAAAATGGTCAGTGCGAGCGCGAGTGTGGCGTTACGGATTTTGGAAAAGAGGGACATAATTGAACCATTGTTCGGGATGCTCGCGGATGCGAACTTCAAACGCATCGGCGATGCGCTGCGTGTTTTCCTGGAGGACTTCGCGCAGCGGGCCGGTGCGCATCGGAACGGGCGGGCAGGTGATGGCTCGGTAGCGGTGGTTCGGCAGGCGGATGACAAATGCGGGGATGACCGCGGCGCCGGTGTGGTGCGCGAGCATGGCGGCGGCGGTGCTGTATTCGGTCATGCGGCCAAACTGCCGCACGGCGATCCCGGTGCCGTGGTAGGGACGGTCCACGAGCATGGCGAGGCAGCCGCTGTTGCGGAGAGTGCGAAGCATTTCCACGAAGGCAAAATCATGGCCGGGCCCGACGGCGACGGTGCCGATGCCGATGCGCTGGCGGCATGCGCCTCGCCAGCGGGTGAGCGCGTCTGAGGGCTCGGGCAGGGTGACTACGGTCATGCGCAGGCCGCGCAGTGCGAGGAGGAGCCCGCCGAGTTCCCAGTGGCCGAGGTGCGCGGTGACGAGGATGGTGCCGCGGCCCGCAGACTGCGCGGCGGCGAGGTGTTCCCAGCCGTCGGTGGAATCCAGGAGATCGTTTGCGCGATCCGCGTGATATCCGGCGCAGAGGAAATAGTCGGCGAGCATCCGCGCAAAGCAGTGTGTGTTTTCGCGGACGAGCGCGTCGAGTTTTTCGTCCGTGAAGCCGGTGGCGATTGCGAGGTTTTCGCGCGTGATTTTTTCCAGTTCCGGCGAATGCCGCAGGCCCCACCACGCGAGTGTGTCGGCGATTTTCCGCATGACAGGACGGGGGAGGATCTGCGCGAGGGCGAATGCGGCCTTGAATGCACGGATGCTGTAGAACGAGCGCATTCGGTCAGTTGAGAATCGGGAGTTGAGATTCGAGGCTTAGCGAGAAGTCCGAGGTGCAATTGAGAGGCGAAGGCGTCTGGAGCCTGTGTGCTGCCTTGGGAGCGCGCGGAATTCTGGTGCACCAAAGGTGCGCGACATGCCAGCCCAGGGCAACGCCCTGGGAATATCTGTCACGGACAAAGCCCTGAAGGGGCGGGACAGGGTGCGCCGCCCTTTCAGGCCTTTGTCCTTTTTGGATGCAAAACCCAGGGCGGCGCTCGTGCCCGCGTAAAGGGCTTACAGCCCCAAGCGGCTCACTCGCTTGCCTTGGGCTGGCTTGTGTCGGGCCTTTGGCCCTGCGGACTTCGGTGTTCAAGATGCCGTGAAAAGTTTTCCGCCCTATGATTCCGATTTGGTCCCGCCATTTTTCCCCGCGCGCGCGACGAGTGCGCATGCGGGGAGGACGAAGATAAATGTCGCGACGAGGCACCATGCGATGCCGATGCTGCAGACGAGGCCGAGTCCGCGCAGGGCGGGATTTTGCGCCCATGCGAGCGAGCCGAAGCCGACGACGGTGGTGAGGCCGCTGAGGAGGACGGGCTTCATGAGCGCGCCGAGTTCGCGCGCGGGGTCGGGCGAGCGCAGCGCGAGGGCGATGTAGATGCCGTAGTCCACGCCGACGCCGAGCACGAGCGGGAAGGCGAGGACATTGAAAAGATTCAGCGCGATGCCGGTGAATTTCAGCGTGGCGACGAGCGCGCCGACGCTGAGGGTGAGGCCGAGCATGAGGATGCAGACGGGCTTGAATGCGCGGAGGAGGAAGGTGAGCAGGACGACGTTCAGCCCGATCATGAGCACGGTGAGCTGCCCCATTTTCCGCTGCGACCACGGGCCGAGTTCGGCGAGCGTGTAGCCCCAACCGGAGAGGCCGAGCTCGATGCCGGGAATGGCGAGCGCGCTGCGAAGCTGTGCGGCCTGCGCCTCGGTCTGGATGTCTGTCGCGGGGCGGATGTGCGCGATGCCGATGGGATTCTCGCGGCTGAGGAAGCCATCAATCAAAAACCACCACGCGCTGCTTTCGGGCAGGTTGCGTTTCCATTCGACGAGGTTCATGCGGCCCTGCGCCGCGTCGCCGAGCGCGTCGAGGAGTCCGCGTGCGGAGGCGAATTGCGCCGGCGTGAAATCGCTTGCGATGAGCGCGGCGTCGAAGGCTGCGGTGGTCTTTGAAAAATCAACGGCGGCGAGTTTTGCGGCGTTGGCTTTCATCCGCGCGGGCGAGGTCGCGAGTCCGGCGGGGGTGGAGACGGATGCGAGCAGTGGTGCCGCTGCGCCGCCGGACGGCGTGAGCAATGTCCAGGCGGCGTGCGCCCTTTGCCACGCGGCGGAGAGCGCCTCGGCATCGGGTGCGCGGATGACGGCCATGACGCTCTCGACGCCGCTGGGATTTGTCCGCTTCATGATGGTGCGGAGCGCGTGGCCGGCGATGCTGTTGCGGGGTTCGAGGGATTTCGGATTTAGATCGAAGATGAGCGTGCCGATGGGCGCGAGTGCAGTGACGGCGAGTGCGATGAAGCCGATGCAAGCTGGCGCGAGCAGTTTCCACGGGCGCGCCATCGCGACGGCGGGAAGGCGCGGGACCCACTTGCAGAGGAAGTGCGCGGCGACCATCGCGAGCAGCGCGAGGCCCGCGCCGGAGATGATGTTCTGCCATGTGTTCGCGCTCCATGTGCGGATCGTGCTGGCGATGAGCCACACGCTGAGCACCGCGGCGCACGCGAGCACGACGAGGACGATTTTCCACAGCCAACGCGGGAGCGTGATGCCGAGGAAGAGCCAGAAAAAGGTCATCATCACGGCGGCGGCGATGAGGATGCCGCAGGCGATGAGCACACCGAGCTGTTCGTAGCCGAGCGAGCCGCTGCCGAGCAGGCAGAGGAATGCGGCGGCGGTGGTGATCGCGCCGAACCAGATTCCGCGACCGTGTGTGCGCAGCGCGGCGGCGATGGATTTTTCGTGGCTGTGCCCGGCGTCGCGTTCGTGGACGTAGAGCGCGTAGAGGATCATCGCGAAGTCCACGCCGAGCCCGACGAGGATGGCGCAGAGGCCGATGGTGATCATGTTCAGCTCGGCGTAGAGCGCGACGCCGCACGCGATGGCGAGGATGCAGCAGAGCACGAGGGAATCCATGATGGCGCGCAGCGGCTTCCATCGGCGGAAGCCCGCGTAGAAGGTGAGCGCGACGAGCACGAGGCTGCTCGCGAGCGTGCTCGTGATGTCGCTCTTCATCTTGGAGGACATCTCGGCGACGTACGGCGTGCGGCCTGTGCAGAAAATTTCCGGTGCGGGGCCTTTCCAATCGGCGATGACGCGCACCTTGAAGTCCTCGAAGTTCTTCATCGTCGCGGCGCACGCGGGCTCGTTCAGATCGGGCTGGTCGCAGTGGACGAAGACGGTGCGGAAAAGCGGATCGGATGCTGCGGAGACGTTCGTGGTGCGGAGACTTTTTAGCGCGGGGAAGACGATGCCGAGGGGATCGTATTCGAGTTCGGCCTGCGAGAGTCCGACGCCGGATTCGAGCTTTGCCCGGAGTCTTGCGAGGCGCGCGGTGATGGCGTCGGGCTGGAGTGTGGCGAGGAGTTTTCCGAAGTCGTCGTCGCCCTGGTTCAGCATGAGCGGCAGCGCGACGGCGCGCAGTTCGGCGAGGCCGCCGGGGGCGTCGAGCGGCGAACGATCCATCACGCGCATGACCCATTTTTCCCTGCGGAGCGATTCGGCGAAGTGCTCGGTGAAGCCGTCCATGTCCACCTCGTCCGAGGGCGCGACGAGGCCGATGATGAGTTCGCGCGCGGAGCTGAATTCGCGGTTCGTGAGCTTGTAAATCTGCACGCTCTCGAAGTGCCCCGGAAGCATGTCGAGCACCTCGCTGTTCAGGTGCGAGCGCCCGATGATGACCGCGCCCGCCGAGATGAGCAGTGCAACGAGAATGCCCCACAGCAGGCGCGGACGCTGCGTGATGAGATGCGCGACGCGCTCTGCGATTTTCAGCCGGGGATTTTCCAAATGGATGCGTGCGGATGCCCGGTGCATCGCGGGCTTCTGCCCGCGCCTACGATGCTAGGGAACCGCTGAGTAAAGCAAGGTGGTCTCCACGGAATACACGGAAGAACACGGAATCAGATTTCCTGCCCGGAAACGGACGCCAGCAATGCCTTCTCCGTGTCCTTCCGTGCCTTCTGCGGATTAAAGGCAGCGATTTCCTAGTCGAGGTGGCAGATCACTTTTTCCAGCACCGGCTGCTTCTTCAGGTCGCGCAGCGGGAGCGGCTGGCCGGTGGGATTCTGATGGCGGGAGTAGTCGAACAGCTTCACATGCCCGTCGTCGGTGCGCGCGTGGATGGCGAGATCCGGCAACGTGACGCGGACCTTCTCACCGGTGGCCTCGCCCTCGCCCCACATGAAGACCTCGGGCAGCGCGGCCCACGCGTAGTTCGGATCGGATAGCTTGCCGGTGGAGACGGTTTTTTTCGCGAGGTCTTTCGGACGGTAGGTCAGGCCGCCGTGTGCGAGCGGGCCGCTGATGCGAGAGGAGATCATCTTGAGTTCCTTGTTTTCCTTCGACTTCGAATCAATGCCGAATTTCGCCGAGATCGTGAGGAGCGGGACGCCGGGGCCTTTTGTGATCTCCGCGTGGAAATGATTCTTGTCGTGGCGGATGGCGATCTCGCCGACGATCTGTTCCTTGGCGCTGGAGAATTTCACCTGGCCGTGCCGCTCGGTGCCACCTTTCACAGGGGCGGTTGCTGAGCAGGCCCCGAGGAAAAGGGCGGCGGTGGCGAGGGCGCACTGCACGATGCAGCGGCTGTTGCGGATGGGGTAGGGGAGGGTTTTCATAGTCGGGATTGGTTGGATCGGATTTGGTGGTGTGAGTGTGCTTCAAGTCACGCCGGATGGCGCGGGCGCGGCTTCGGCTTTCAGTTCTTCGAGTCGAGGCACGAGTGCATGGCGCTTTTGCACCCAGAGGACGAGGTAAAAAAGCTGGAGCCTCCACCACACGCTGAAGTTCGGGTGGATGTTGCCGCCGAGGACGCTGTTCACGGCCTGCGGGATTCGGAACAGGGGCTTCGCCGCGGTGAAGACGTCCACAAATTCATCCGTGTACCATGCGGTGGCGAAGCGGAGGTAGCGGTTCATCTGGCGGTTCAGATTGCGCGCATACGAGGCCATGCGGATGCGCCCGAGGAGCGGATGGCGCAGGGCGAAGTCGAGCGTCGCCGCGGCCTGCTCGGCGGAGTGGAGGGCGAGGAAGACGCCGGTGCTGAAGATCGGATCAATGAAGCCCGCGGCGTCGCCTGCGAGCAGCCAGCGGGGGCCGTGCATGCGGGTGTTGCGGTAGCTGTAGTCGCCGATGGCGTACACTTCGGTGATGCGCTTCGCAGCGGCCATGCGCGTGCGCATGATGGGCGCGGCGGCGAATGCCTCATCAAGCGCGGCCTCGGGCGTGACTTTCGCCGCGCGGAAGTCGGCGATGTCCATCACCACGCCGACGCTCGTGCGCCGTTCGTCGAGCGGGATGAGCCAGAACCAGTTGTGCTTTCCGCGCACGAGGCGGGTGAGCGTGGCGTCGCGTCCCTCGTCGCGCTGCACGCCTTCGTAGTGCGCGAAGACGCTGAACTTTTGCAGGTGATCGTAGCGGCGCTTGAGATCGAATTGCGTGCCGACGACGGCATTCCGCCCGGAGCAGTCGAGCACGTAGGCCGCGCGGATTTCTCCGCTGCCGGTCGTGAGCGTCGCGCCCGTCTTGTCGAATGCGACGCCGCTGACTGCGCAGGGCTGGCGGACTTCGGCACCGGCCGCGGCTGCGTGATCGAGGAGCATCTTGTCGAACCACGCGCGCTCGACCTGGTACGCGCTGCGGTGGCTGAGCTGCATGGCGCCCTCGAAATAAAAGCGCTGCGTGCGGCGTCCGCACGCGGTGGCGATTTCGCCGCCGGCCTTCGGAAAGGCATGGTGCTCGAACTCATCGCGGATGCCGAGCCTGTCGAAGAGCGCGAGCGAATGAGGGAGCAGCGACTCTCCGATCTTGAAACGCGGGAAGGCTTCCTTTTCGCAGAGCACGACGCGCCGGCCTGCCCGCGCGAGGAGGATCGCCGCGGCGGATCCGGCGGGGCCGCCCCCGATGATTGCGACGTCTGCATGTGATGCCATCGCGCACAGCATGGCAGGCGGGGCGCGCGCGGCGCAAACGGGAAGTGCGACGTGTGCGGCGCAGCTTACAGCGACACGGGCTGGAGTCCGTGCTCCGGTGCGGCGGCGAGCATGTGCCGGTCATTCGTGTGGATGGCCGTGAAGCCTTCCTCGGCCGTGCATGTGAGGTGCAACGCGTCTGCGGCGCGGACAAAGACGGTCGCGGGCAGACGGCTGATGCGCTGCCGGGCGTGGTGTGCGCGTGGAGTTCGCGGATGGAAATGGAGGTCTTGCTGCGGGGGGGGCTGCGACGCCTCTGGCGGAGCGGCAAGCCGCACTCGGGACGAATCTGCATTGCACGCGATGCTTGCATTCGCGGCGGGCGGGCGGGCAACGTCCGCCGCGTGCGCCTGCTCGACCGCTACATCGGACGTCAATTGGCGGTGTCGGCGATCTTCGCTGTCGCCGTGCTCAGCGTCGTGCTCGTGCTGGGGAACATCTTCAAGCAGCTCCTCGAACTGCTGATCAACCAGAACGCGCCGCCGAGCCTCATCCTGAGCTTCATCGCGTACATCCTGCCGTTTTCATTCACGTTCACGATTCCGTGGGGATTCCAGACGGCGGTGCTGCTCGTCTTCGGCCGGCTCTCGGCGGAAAATGAACTCACCGCGATGCGCGCGACCGGCGTGAGCATCGCGCGCGCATGTGTGCCGGTGTGGGTGCTGGCGGCGCTCCTCTCCGGGCTGTGCCTGTGGATCAATCTGGATGTCGCGCCGCGGGCGCAGGCGCGCATGAAGGACTCGCTGTTCAGGATTGCGACGGAGAATCCCCTGTCCGTGTTCGGCAACGACAAGGTCATTGATATTTTTCCAGAGCGCAAAATCTACGTGGAGAAAAGCGAGGGCAAGAAGCTCACGAACCTGTACATCTACGAGCTCGACGTCCTCAACCGCGTTAGGAGCGTGATGTTCGCGCCGGAGGGGGACATCGGCATGGCGACCGTGCCGGTCACACTGCCGGATGGCAGAGTGACCGAGGAAAAACAGATCATCCTCAATCTGCGCAACGGCCTGTTTGAGCAGCGCGACGACGACCACCCGGAGGACATCTCCCGCATCCGTCCGGGGATCACGGTGGAGCATGGGACCATCGCGATGCCGCTGAAGAAACTCTACGAAAGGCAGCGCAAGACGAAGGGCGTGGGCGCGCTGCCGATCGCTGAACTGCTCGATAGCGACAAGCCCGAGAAGATCGTGGAACTGAACAAGCGCATCGGCAACGCGCTCGGGACCATCGCGCTCGCGCTGCTCGCGGTGCCGCTCGCGGTGACAGCGCAGCGGAAGGAAACCTCGGTCGGCTTTGCGGCGAGCCTCGTGCTCGGGATGTGCTATTTTTTTCTCATCTTCATGGCCGACCTCGCGCGCAACCGCCCGGCGTACCATCCCGCCCTGCTCGTGTGGCTGCCGAACGTGATCTTTTTTTCCATCGGCGCATACCGGTTTTTCCGGCTCTCGCGGAGGTGAGTGATTTGTCATCCTCAGCGGCTTGACACGGAAGCTGCTTCCGATGTTCTCATTACACCACATGCAGGCTGCACAGCCCCCACTTCATCCACGATATGACGGTCGTGCAATTCCGATGAGCCGAACCGGCAGATGAGAGGATTCGTGGCCAGCGGAGCGTGGATATGCCACACGGGAAAGGTCCGAAAAGTGAACGAGGACGCCTGTCTTTTCGGCGGCTCGTTTGGCGGCGCGAGCACATCGGCTCCGATGAAGGCGGCGTTGAAAAAACCGTTGTGGGTCATCGCGCTCGCGGACGGCATCGGCGGGCACCGCGCGGGTGCCTTCGCCAGCCGCGAGGTGGTCGCGGGCCTCGAGGCCGCATCGGAATTCAGCCAGGCGGCGATCGGAAATGTGCTGCATGAGACGAACCGCAAGTTGCACGAGGTCGGGCGCGACAAGGCGGAATTCGAGGGCACGGGCACCGCGGTCGTCGGGCTCGTCTCGGGGCCGGACGGGCTGTTTGCATTCAATGTCGGCGACGCGCGACTCTATCGCCAGCAGACCGGGAAGCTCACGCAGATCACGGATGATGATTCTGTCGAGCGGATGCTCATCCACGAGGGGCTGCTGGTGGCGAGCGAGGGTGTGCGCTCGAAATACATGCACGCGCTCACACAGAGCGTCGGCGGATCCGCCGAATACCATCACCTCGACCCGCATTTCTACCCGCTCACGGTGCAAGGCGCTGCGCGCTTCCTGCTCTGCACGGACGGGCTCACGGACATGCTCTCATTGAAGACGATCGAATCCTACATCATCCCGCAACTGAAGCCGATGGCCGCCGTCCAATCGCTCTTCTCCGCCGCGATGGAAGCCGGCGGACGCGACAACATCACGATCGCAATCGTGGATGTGGAGAAGGAGTAGTCGTCTTTCAGCCGTACATTGATGGCATTTGGACGAAGTGCTCAGTAATCCGTGCTCAGAAGAGACTCAAAAATCGTCCTTCACTGAGCACTGAGCACTGAGCACTTTCAGGCGTCATCATTCCACGAGTGACAGGGCAGTAGGCTGATCTGCGTTGGACGTTGAGCTTTTCCGCTCCCGCCTCTGGCCCCATAACTGCTTTAATCGGGCGCAAACCCATCCAATTATGCTCTGGTTCTGCTCCGGTCACTTTGCCGCCACCTGGCTCGTCTGCCTCACGCTCATCTTCCGTTTTCACGCGGCGGCGGACAAGCCGCTCACGTTCGTGATCTTCGCCCTCATCCTCTGGCCCGTCGTGCTGGAGCTGCTCCCGCTGCGCGGCTACTTCGCGCTCAAGCGCGTCACGCTCGACCGCCTCAAGGCCCGTGTGAATCGCGGCGAACTCAAGAAGGCCATCGTCTTTGCATTCGGTTTCTGCACGAGCCTCTTCGCGGCCATCGGCATCGGCGCGGCGGCGTGGGGCTTTGGCCTACTCGACGGGTGGCTCGGAAAAATGGGCGACGGCGTGAGCGTGATGTCCACCCTCGCATGGCTGCCCGTCACTTTCCTGCTCTGGATCGTGCCGCCCGTGATCGCCGTGGCGCTGCTCGCAGGCCGCGCGGAGAAGGCGCTCGCCGACAAGCCCGGCTTCAAGCACGAGACGGCGAACGGCTGAGCGGCCGCATTCCGGGCCGGTTGCGCCCCCCGCGCTATTTCCCCTGCGTCTTCCGCTCCGGCTTCGGCACGAGGTTGGCCTTCGTCACCACGTAGAAGACGGATCGGTGCGCGGGCCGTCACCAGTCACTGTTCACCAGTCACCAGTCACATTCCCCTCACACCACCCACTCCGCGAGCGTGCTCTCGAAGCCCGGCACGGTCAGGACGAATGGTGAATTCTCCGGGTAGCATTCGCGCTCGATGCCCATCTCGAAGACCTTCACCTGAAAGCGGAGCGCCGCGCCCGCACGAACGCCAAGGGCGGAGAACGGCACGCTCATCTCGATGATTTCATCCGCGGCAAATTCCCCGGCCTTCTCATCCGCGGCGTCGGGCCGGCGGATGGTGAGATTCCCGCTGGTGCCGCGCAGCGCGGGTGGCGTCTGCACGAGCACGCCCGCGGGATCGTGGAAGACGATGCTGATCGTGAATCCGCCCGCGCGCCGCAGATCGACCCGCAGATGCAGCCGCTCCGTGTCGCAGCCGAAGCGCACCGCACGCAGGAAGCGGTCATCGCGGAACATCGCGCCCTGCTCGCTGCCCGCGTGGTAAATCCCCGCACCGACCCATTCGTAAAACGGCGCAAGCAGGCCATTGATGAGCGGCGTGATTTGCCGGCGCGGCGGAATATAGAGCACGGCTGCCTTCGCGGTGAGGATGCTGCGATCCAGCTCGGACGGCGCGGCCTCGCCGCAGATGGAATACACGTTCTTCAGGTGCTGGCGGAAGAGATCGTCGAAGAGCTGGTCGCACTCCGTCGAGAAGTCCGGCCCGTACCACCAGAACCAGTCGCTGCCCTCGGCGGCATACACCTCGTGCAGCGCCGCGTCGCGCTGCTCCGGTGTGAGCGACGGCAGCTTGCGTTCGAGGAAGGCGCGCGTCTCGCCGAGCAGATCCCAGCCGCGATTTTCCTCCTCCTCGCCGATCCAGATGTCGAAGTTGCTGCAAATCCACGAGCCGCTGTGGAGCTTTTGCAGCGTGCGTCGCGGCGGGCAGCGGTGGAGAAAATTCTCGATCGTCGTGCTGCGGAGCTGGTCCCCGCCGCGCGAGAGCCCGCGATACATCTCGCGCAGGAAAGTCTCGCCGCCGTCCTTGAATGTCTCCCACACATTCTCGCCGTCGAGGACGATCGGGATGAGTCCCGTGTCGCGCGGGATGTGGTTTGCGATGTGCCGCAGGTGCGTGAGCAGGTGCGCCGCGGAGTCGTGCGGATCATTCCGCGAAGCCATGAATCCGATAAAATCGCTCAGGGGCTTTTCGCGGAAGACCGCGTTCACCGCCGCGCCCTCGTGCTCGACGCGCCAGCCCTGGAACAGCTCCAGATGATCCGCGTGGATACCCTCGCTTCGCAGCGAATTGAAAAGGTTCTCCTCGTCCGAACAAAAATACTGGATGCCCGCCTTTTGCATGAGCGGCACGAGTTCCGGCGCGATGCTTCCCTCGCTCGGCCACAGCCCGCGCGGCGCGCGGCCAAACATCCGCGTGTGCTGCTCGACGGCGAGCCGCAGTTGCGCCTCCGCATCCTGCGGCCAGTGGAAGCGCCGCGGCAGCGCCCGGCCCGGCATCGCGCGCTCGGCGATGTCGCTGTCGTACACGAGCGGTAGGATCGGGTGGAAGAAAGGAGTGGTCGTCAGCT
Source organism: Verrucomicrobiota bacterium (assembly GCA_014189875.1). Classification (GTDB taxonomy): domain Bacteria; phylum Verrucomicrobiota; class Verrucomicrobiia; order Chthoniobacterales; family Chthoniobacteraceae; genus SXWH01. The sequence continues at coordinate 19,712 of BJFP01000002.1, forward strand.
CCACCTGGCCACGTGCCTCCGCGTCCGCGTAGAGCTGCGGTATGCTCGCGAGGATCTCCATGTGGATCGCGAGCACGCGCGATTTTTCCTCCTCGGAAAAATTGCGACCCTTGAGCTTCAGCGCCGCGAGTTCGGGGTACAGCCGCACCGCCGTGAATCCGCACCACGCGAGATTGTACCACGTCTGCAAGTCGCGGAAATCATCCGCGTTCCAGTGACGCAGCTCCGCACGCACGCGGTCGCGCTGAAAATTTACGCCGCGCTTCGCCAGCAGTTCCGCGTATCGCGGGAAGGGCTTCAGCAGGTTGTCGTGCTGGATTTTGAAAAAGTGTTCGAGGATCGCGAGCCGCTCATTTTCATCGAGATATGCCGCGGGCTTGCGCGACCAGTCGAGCCACAGGTCGCGGATTTTCCCCTGCACCAGCTCCTCGATCTGGAGCATGAGCACGGGAGTGAGGTTGAAGTTCACGCGCACGTCCGGGAACTCCGCGAGCACGCTGATCATTTCGAGGTAGCCCTTCACCGCGTGCAGGCGCACCCAAGGCATCATCGCCACCTTCGACGTGGGATTCACGTAATACGGCTGATGCATGTGCCACAGAAAAACGACGTTTGCCATGCGGCGCAGCTAGAGCGAGCGCGGGAAAAGTTGAAAGTTGAAAGTTGAGAGTTGCGAGGCGGAAGGCTGCTCCTTCTTCTCAACCCTCAACTTTCAACCCTCAACTTTTTCCCTTCCCGTCGAACTCCGGCAGCCCGAGCCGCCAGCGGATTCCCGCGCGCCGCATCGCTTTGCGTCTCTGCGCCTTTGCCCGACATCCGCTCCTCGCATCGCCGGATTTGGGGTAATCTTTTTCCCAATCCTAATCCCGTCGCGTCCGCCGCTTTTCACCCGAGCTTCAGCCGCGCGTCCTCGCCGAGCAGTTCGTCGAGAGGCGTCCAGTCCGCGTCGCTCGTTGCAAGGAACGCGTGCAGATACACTGCGACGACGGCGGGGTCATGCTTTTCCAAAAGAGTGTTCACCACCTCGGTGAGCTTCGCCTTTTCCGGCGCAGCCGGCAGCTCCTCCACGGTGCCGTGCTCGTCGTGCGCGATGCCGAGGCCGTCGAGGAAATCACACAACAACTGCTTCTGCGTGCCGACGAGCCAGATCTGCAGCAGGTGCGCAGCCACGCCCTCGTTCTGCTTGCGCCCGAGTGCGTCGCTCAGCCACGCGAACCGCTCAAGCTTCGGCTTCCGCTCGACGAAGACCGGGCGCAGTTTGCGCTGCTTGCAGAGCGTCTCGATCGTCGCCTTCATCAGCGGCTTCTCGTTGTCGGCGATGTGGGAAAAAAGCTGCGCTGAGGCCAACGCTGGCATGAGGGAAAAAATCTCGTGAGTGGAATACATGAAGGGCGCGGAGCCTATGCCGCGCGCCGTGCGTGGCAAGCGTGCAACGTTGCAGCGCGCAGCAATTCCCGAGGGCTCCCTCGGTGAAAGTTTAACGTTGGACGTTAAATGTTAAACGTCGGGCCCCGCGCAGCGGCCTCGCGATGTCACGAGGTGCATTCCGATTCGCACCGCGCCTGCGGCGGGCCAAACATCCAATATTTTACGCTCAACGTCCAACGTTGGCACTCCCGAGCACAACGCGCGCAAGTCAGTCCTTGGCGTCCGTAGCATCATGCGCCATTGCTCACACATGCCGTCCACCACGGAAAAACCAGCCATCCAAAGCCTAGACCTCACGGAGATCGAGGCCGTGCTCGCCGAGCGCGGGCAGCCGAAATACCGCGCACAGCAGGTCCTCCGCTGGCTCTACGAAAAGCGCGTCACGTCCTTTTCCGAAATGACCGACCTGCCCGCCGCACTGCGCGCGGATCTTGCCGAGGCGTTCACATTCCTCCGCCTCGAAAGCCTCCGCGTCCTCGGCAGCGCCGACACCACGCGCAAGTACCTCTTCCGCCTGCCGCCCGTCGTGCGTGCGGGCGGAAACGTCCAGCGTCCAATGTCGGATGCCAGCCCTCGCTCGGCGAACGACGCGCCTGCTTCATTGGACGTTGGAAGTTCGACGTTGGAAGTTCGACGTTCCGATCTCATCGAGACCGTCCTCATCCCCGCGTCGCCTGCGCTCTACGGCGAGGCGAGCGACCGCCGCACGCTCTGCGTCAGCACGCAGGTCGGCTGCGCGTACGGCTGCAAGTTTTGCGCGAGCGGGCTCGATGGCTTTTCGCGCAACCTCTCGCCCGGCGAAATCGCTGGCCAGCTCATCGAGGCCGAGCGCCTCTCCGGCGAACGCGTGAGCAACCTCGTCTTCATGGGCATGGGCGAGCCCCTCGCGAATTTCGCCAACCTCATGCGCGCGATTGACATCATCAATTCCCCATGGGGCATCGGCCTCGGCGCGCGCCACATCACCGTCTCCACGAGCGGCCTCGCCCCGCAGATCCGCCAGCTCGCCGACCAGCCCCGCCAGATCCGCCTCGCCATCTCCCTGCACGGCGCGACCGACGAAGTGCGCTCGCAGATCATGCCCGTGAACCGCAAGTATCCGCTCGCCGAGCTGATCGAAGCCTGCGCCTACCACACCTCGCGCAAGAAGCAGCACATCACTTTCGAATACATCCTCATCGAGGGCATCAACGACGAGCCCGCGCACGCCGCCGACCTCGCCCGCGTCGCGAAGCTCGTGCGCGCGAAAGTGAACTGCATCCCGTACAACAAAGTCGAGGGCCTCGAATGGAAGCGCCCCGACGAAGCGCGGCAGGACGCCTTCATGGCCGTCCTCGAACGCGCCCGCATCCCCGCCACCATCCGCCGGGAAAAAGGCCACGACATCGCCGCTGCGTGCGGGCAGTTGCGCCGTCAGCAAAGCGCGATCACGGCAGCGGCTTCGTGAGCCTCGCACAGGACTGGTTCACGATTTTCAGTGCGGAGGAATGCGCCGCGCCCTCGACTTCCGTTCCGCTTTGCCCATTCTCCCGCAGGCGCGCATGAATATCTCCATCACATTTCAGGAAAGCCATGCGCAGGTCTGCGCCCTCATCGCGGATTTTCGCGAGCGCGAGGCGTTCTACCTCTCTGCGGAATACCAGGAGGCCGAGGCGAGGCAGGACTTCATTGATAAGTTCTGGATCGCGCTCGGCTGGGATGTGCGGCATGATCGGCAGAAGAATCCTTACGAGCAGGAGGTGAAGGTCGAGCGCGGCGTATCGGTGGTCACCGGGCTGGCGCAGAAGAAAGCCGACTACGCCTTCTTCCTCGGGCCGGACTACCGCATCCCGCGCTTCTTCTGCGAGGCGAAGAAGCCCTCCGTGAAAATCCGCGAGGACCGCGACGCGCATTTCCAGACGCACCGCTACGGATACAGTGCGAAGACCAAGCTCTCCGTGCTGTTCGACTTTGAGGAGCTGGTCATCGTGGACTGCCGCCGCAAGCCGAATGTGGACTTCGCGCTCACCGCAGCGCACCGCAGCTATTGCTACGGGGACTTCGAGGACGAGGCGAAGTTTGGCGAGATCTACTGGCTCTTCTCCCGCGAGGCCGTCGGCGACGGAAAGCTGGATGCCTACGTGGCTGCGATGCCGAAGGTGAAGAAGACCGGCAAGCAGGCCGGCGCGCAGCGTGGCAGCGATTCGCAGACGGTTGACGACTCCTTTCTGGACGATCTGGAAAGATACCGCAGCGAACTCGCGCGGATGCTGAAGAACCGGAACGCGGAACTCGACGGCGACACGCTCACCGAGCTGGTGCAGCGCATCTTGGATCGGCTCGTCTTTCTCCGCTTCTTGGAGGACAAGCTCATCGAGACCGAGCACTCCGTCCATGAGTTCACGAAGACCGCGGAGGGACAGGGCTGGGCACGCTTCCTCACCGTCTCTCGCAAGCTCGATGCGCGCTACAACGGCGTCGTATTCAAGGAGCACCCGCTGCTCGACGGCGGCACGCTCACGGTGGACGACGGCGACTTCCTCGCCATCTGCAAGGAACTCTCCCACGAGCGCACGCCGTACGACTTCAACGCCATCCCTGTCCACATCCTCGGGAGCATCTACGAGCGCTTCCTCGGAACCGTCATCACGACGACGGACAAGCGCGCGAAGCCCGAGCTGAAGCCCGAGGTGCGCAAGGCGGGCGGCGTCTATTACACACCGGAATACATCGTCCGCTACATCTGCGAGCAGACGGTGGGAAAGCTCATCGAGGGAAAAACTCCCGCGCAGATCGAGAAGATGCGCTTTGCCGACATCGCATGCGGCTCCGGCAGTTTCCTCCTCGGTATCTTCGATCTCCTGCTGCGCCACCACGGGCGCTGGTATGCCGCGAATCCCGACGCCGCGCGGAAGGAAAACCTCGCACCCTCGACGAAGAACAAAAAGCGGAGGAAGGAATTCATCCCCGCAGTGGTCGAGCGCGAGGGCCTCCTCTGCCTCACGCTGGAGAAGAAACGGCAGATCCTGCTGAACAACATCTACGGCGTGGACCTCGACTCGCAGGCCGTCGAGGTCGCGCAGCTCTCGCTCTACCTGAAGCTGCTGGAGGACGAGACCACCGCGAGCACGCGCGACGACTACCTCGCCTTCCACGAGGCGCTGCTCCCGCCGCTCGGCGGCAACATCAAGTGCGGCAATTCGCTCGTCGGCACGGACATTCTTTACGGCCAGTTTGAATTCTCCGCCGAGGAGGAGCGCAAGCTGCGCCCGATGGATTTCGAAAGCGCCTTTCCGCAGGTCTTCGCCCCGAAGTGGAGCGGCGCGGATCGCGTGAAGGACGACGCGGACGGCTTCCATGTGGAAGTCGGTCCCGAGCCGCAGCGGGAAGCCGTGGACTACTCCGAGCGCAAGCCGGTGAAGGAGGAGAAACCGAAGGCGCAGCCGGTGAGCGGAGGCTTCGATGCCATTGTGGGGAATCCGCCGTATGTGCGGCAGGAAGGACTCGGGTTCATCAAGAAATACCTCTCCACGCACTACGAGAGCTACGAGAGCACGGCGGACCTCTTCACCTATTTCATGGAGCGCTCCGTCCGGGAGTTGGTGCGGGAAGAAGGGCGGTTTGCCTACATCGTTTCGAGCAGCTTCCTGCGCACCGCCTACGGCGAGAAACTGCGCTCGGCGTTGAAACGCCATGCGAGCATCGAACGCATTGTGGACTTTGGCGGGCTGCCGGTCTTCGAGAGCGCAAAGGACACCTACGTTTGCATCCCGATTCTCAGCAAGACGCCGCAGGCGCAGCGCGTGGAGATCGCGCGTGTCGAATCCCTCAAGCAGACGGACTGGTCTGCGGCACTATCGAAGTGTGACTATACCATTCCCCACTCGCGGCTCTCCGCGCGTGCCTGGTCACTGGATACCGACGCTCAGGATGCGCTGTTCACGAAGGTGATGAAGACCGGGAAGGCGCTCGGACAGTATCTCGGCGGCAAGATGTTCTACGGCATTAAGACGGGATTGAACGAGGCATTCGTGATCACCGACGAGAAGCGAAACGAACTCGTTCGGAACACAGCGACAGCGCCGCTCATCCATCCCGTCGTCGGCGGGGAGAATATCCGCCGCTATGTCATTGAGCATGATGGCGAGCATCTGATCGTGATGCCGTCCGGATGGACTCGCGCAAAGATGACCGAGGCAGGACTGTCTGTGCGAAGAGAGAGCGAAGCATGGGCGTGGTTGGAATCAAAACATCCGTCGCTCGCGGTGCACTTGGCACCATTTGAAGCCGCATGTCGGAAACGGGAGGACCAAGGGGATTATTGGTGGGAACTGCGCTCTTGCGATTACTACGGCTCCTTGGAAGCGCCGAAGATTGTCTTCCCGGATATTTGCAAAGGCCCACGGTTCTCATTCGATCGCAGCGGTACCTACCTGAAGAACACCGCCTATTGCCTCGGCAGCGACAGCCTTTACCTCCTCGCCGTGCTCAACAGCCGGCTCTTCTGGTTCACGATTGCGCGACTGAGCATCCCATTTGGCATTCGCGCCGGGGAATTCCGCTATCGCCTCATTTATCAATACATGGAGCACGTGCCTATCCGCGTGCTCGACCTCGCCATCCCCGCGCAGAAAGCCCAGCACGACCGGATGGTGCAGCTCGTGGAGCAGATGCTGAAGACGAAGGCGCAGGTCTCCACCGCGAAGACCGAGAGCGAACGAACTTACCTCGAAGACAAATGCGCCGGACTGGACCGGCAGATAGACCAACTGACCTATGACATCTACGACCTCACACCCGAAGAAGTCGCGCTCGTCGAACAGAGAAAGTAACCGCGAAGGAACGAAGCAGCGAAGGGATGCCGGGCGCTCGTGCGTTTCCTCGCGCACTTCGCTGCTTCACGGTGCCAATCCCGCCGGTGCCGCCGCGCGCCGCCAACGGTGGCGCACGGGGATGCCCGAGCCGATCCCGATGGCGAAGATTCATCCCTCGCTGCGTGAACTCCCGCGGCTGGAACGGGAAACCTGCCTGACGCCCTACGTGATCGCGGATGCCATCTGCCGGGAGGCGCGATACCTCACCGGCAGCGATGTGCCGATGGGATACGAGACATGGCTCGTGCGTCGAGCCCGCCAGCTCTACGCGATGAATCCAGGATTCAACCGCCGCCTGCGCGCGGACTCCGGTTGCGATTGTCTCTACGCCTTTCTCCGCCACTGGATCACCGCCCGATTGAAGCGGGAACACCCGCGCCTCGCCCGGCAACTGCCGGAGAGCTACGCCATCGGCGTCGCGCCCAGTGTGACCCTCTGATGCACAGTGCGCCGCGCGTCCGGAGAACGCAGGCAAGGTGTAATGCCTCGATGAAAAGACGGGCAGGCCGCACTGGATTCACGAGACGAACAGCGAGACCTGGAGCGCGCCGTTCGTGGCCGACGGCAAGGTGTATGTCTGCACGAAGAGCAAGCTCATCACATTTGCCGCTGGCGAAGAGCGCAAGGTGCTCTCCGAAGTCCTGCTTGGATCGAGCGCGTATTCGACGCCGGTCGCGACGAATGGCACGCTGGTCGTGTGTTCACAGAGCTACATCTGGGCAGTGCAAAAAGGCGCGAGGCCTGCGGTGGCGACTGCCGCAATCGGAACCCCGGCGAGCAAGTGAATGGGCGTTCTGCGGGTGGATTTCGGCTGCTATGTCGCTGCATTTCTCCAGTGAAAATCAGCGCAGCAGGTTCCTTCGCCGCAGCGTCCGTCCCTCCGTTGCAAAAAACTGCGCTCGCCGATTGACGAACCGGCTTCCCCATCTACTTTCCGCGCCCACCATGTCAACCAACCTATCCTCACTCGACCGTATCGCAGACCTCAAAGCCCAGATCGCAGCCATCGAACAAGGCGCAATCCGCGAACTCATCGAGAAGCGCAACACGCTGAGCCGCGAACTCGCCGCTGTGGACGCGGAGATCGCCCGGCTCACCGGCAAGCCCGTGGACGGTGCGAAGCCCCGCGCTTCAGCCCCGAAGGCCGCGGGCAAGTCGCCCTCGCTCCAGGAACTGAAGGCGATCATCGCCGCGGATCCCGAAAAGACCCTCAACATCCGCAAGGGCGGCTACGACCTGCGAAACATCAAGGTTCTCGCGCAGGCTAATCCCGGCCTCCTCCAGCTCGGCGGCAAAGGCGCGTGGCCGACTGTGAAGCTGATGAAGTAGTTTCACCGGTTTCCACTTTGAGGGCCTCGATTGACCTGCGTGTTGATCGAGGCCCTTTGTTTTTCGCGAGCGTGCTGGCGCGTCGGAGTCGGCGTATCGGTGCGAAAAAGCAGACGCTGCGGGAGCGGAATTACCGGGGAAAATCTGCATCGTGAAAGATGCTTGTGAAATTTTTCACAAAGTTCTTGCATCCGTTTCGGAATTCCCCAAAAGTCGGCTCTTCACCACTCACGCCAACCACCAGCCGACCCACTTTGAAAATCGTCTGCAACCAGATTTCTGCCTGAGGTTATGCCGCAGATTTTTCCTCGCAGCAGCAATTTCATCCCCCTGCAAATCGCCATCGTCCTCGGCGTGATGACCGCTGGCGCGCTGGGCGCTTTTTGGTACTACTGGACGCCGAAGTACACGCGGGTGGGCTATCAGCCGGCGCAGCCGATTCCGTTTTCGCATAAAGTTCACGCGGGGCAGTTGCAGATGGACTGTCGGTATTGCCACAGCTTCGTGGAGTCGGCGGCGCACTCGAATATCCCGACGGCGCAGGTGTGCATGAGCTGCCATTCGCAGGTGCAGAAGGACAACCCGAAGCTCGCGCCGCTGCGTGAGGCATGGGAGACGGGCAAGCCGGTGCAGTGGGTGCAGATCCACAAGGCTCCCGATTACGTTTATTTCAACCACTCGGTGCATGTGAACCGCGGCGTGTCGTGCGTGAGCTGCCACGGTCGCGTGGATCAGATGGATGTGGTGTATCAGGCGGAGTCGCACGCGATGAAATTTTGCCTCGACTGCCACCGCGCGCCGGAGAACGGCCTGCGTCCGCTGGACAAGGTGACCGACCTCGGCTGGACTGCGACGCCGAAGGGCAAGGAGAGCAAGCAGCAGGCGCAGCTTGATCTCGGCAACGAACTTAAAACCCAGCGCGGAGTGAATCCCCCCGTCGCCAACTGTGCTGGCTGCCACCGATGAGCAAACGAATCCTCAATCATCCCGCGGAAAACGAGACCGGTCCGAAATACTGGCGCAGCCTCGGCCAGGTCGCCGACACGCCGGAATTCAAGTCGTGGGTCGCCCGGGAATTTCCCGAGGGCGCTTCGGAACTCGATACGGAGACGAGCCGTCGCAGCTTCATGAAGTACATGGCGGCGAGCGCAGCGCTCGCGGGCCTGTCGCTCAGTGCATGCCGCCGTGAGGAGAAAAATCTCGTGCCGTTTTCGCGCGGCGTGGAGTGGAGCGTGCCGGGCAAGCCGGTCTTTTACGCGACCTCGCGTCCGCATCGCCGTGGCGCGCAGCCGCTCGTGGTTGCGACGCATGACGGACGCCCGACGAAGGTCGAGGGTAATCCCATTCACCCGGCGTGCGCCGGCAAGACGGACATCCACAGCCAGGCTTCGCTGCTGGACATGTATGATCCGGATCGCTCGCGGCATTTCCGTGAGGATGGAAAGGTCGTCGAGGAAAAGGGTTTCACCGCGGCACTCGAGGCGATGGTGAAGGGCGCAAGCGACGGCAGCGGCATCGCATTTCTCACGGAGCATTTCACGTCCCCGACTTTCCGCCGGTTGCGCGACGAACTCTCGGCGAAGATGCCGAAGGCGCTGTGGGCCGAATACGAGCCGCTAGGCGGCGAAGAGGCACGGGTCGCGAATGAGGCCGCGTTCGGCATGGGAATGCGCGCTATTCCGAATTTGGAAAAAGCGGACGCTATCCTCTCGCTCGACTGCGATTTCCTCGGCTTTGACGAAGGTAGCCTCGAAGGCATCGCCTCATTTTCAAAACGCCGCTCGCCCGAGCAGGAGATGAACAGGCTCTACGTCGTGGAGAACCGCTACACGACGACGGGCGGCATGGCCGATCACCGGCTGCGCGTGAAGGCCGGCATGGTCGCGAATGTTGCGCGCCAGCTCGCTGAAATCATCGGGAACAAGACTGGCGACGAGGGGCTGAAGTCGGTCGTTGCGAAGTTCCCGCAGACTCCGGCGTTCACCGCGGATCAGGGCAAGTGGATCACGGAGGCGGCGGAGGATCTCATCGCGAAAAAAGGCAAGGTGCTCGTGCTCGTCGGCTATCGCCAGCCTGCGGCGGTGCAGGCGCTCGTGCATTCGATCAATGCGGCGCTCGGCGGGCTCGGCACGACGGTCGTCGGTCGCAAGACTTCCAGCAAGCCGGTGACGACTATCGCGGATCTTGCGCAGGGAATTTCGGGCGGGAACGTCAAGACGGTCTTCGTCCTCGGTGGAAACCCGGCATTTAATGCGCCCGCGGATCTGAAATTCGCGAAGCTCCTGCAAAACGTGACGGTGATCCGGCACGGGCTTTACGAGGACGAAACGAGCGTAACCCTCGACGGCGAGAAGCAACATTGGGCGAAGTGGCATGTGCCCGCCGCGCATTATCTCGAAGCGTGGGGCGACGGTCGCGCGAGCGACAACAGCATCGTCTCGCAGCAGCCGATGATCCTCCCGCTCCACGGCGGATGGTCGGAGATCCAGCTCCTTAATTTTCTCATCACCGGCAAAAAGAGCGAAGGCCTCGACCTCGTGCAGGCGACCTTCAAGCAGCTTGCGCGCGGCATTGACACTGAGTCGTGGGCGAAATTCTTGCACGACGGTTACCTCGCGGGCAGTCAGGCGGAGCGCGAGCCGCTTGCGCTGAACGCTGCATCGGTCGCGGAACTGGCCGCAACTTACAAGTCCGCCGAGGGCATCGAGGTCGTCTTCGCGCCGTGCGCGAAGGTGGACGACGGACGCCACGCGAACAATGGCTGGCTGCAGGAGCTTCCAGATCCGATCACGAAGCAGACGTGGGACAACGCCGCGCTGGTCAGCCCCGCGACTGCGACGAAGCTCGGTCTGCACGCGAAGCAGGGGAATGGCGAATTTGTTTTCGACAACGGCGCATGGCTCACCGTCGAGGTGAATGGCGCGTCGCTCGACATCCCGGCGCTGATCATCCCTGGTCACGCGGATGACAGCGTTACGATTGCAGTCGGCTATGGCCGCACTTTCGACGGACGCGTGGGCGGACGCACGGGCAACTACATGTCGCACGGCGGATGGTTCGCGAAGATCGGCGGCGTCGGCTTCAATGCCTACAAGCTGCGCACGATGGCCGCGCACTACATCGCGGGCGGTGCGAAGGTCCGGAAGATTGACGGCAAGGCGTATCCGATCGCGATCACGCAGGAGCACGGCGCGCTCGAAGGCCGCGGCGCGGATGTCATTCGCGAGGCGACTGCGGAGACGCACAAGCATGAGCCCGGTTTTGCGAAGGATGAGCACTGGCTTCACGCGCACGGTGCGATGGATGCCGAGGCGGAGAAGCGTGACAAGAAGGGCTACCCGATTCCGCAGAGCGCGTATTCGCATCCTGAGTTTACGGACAAGCATCACCAGTGGGGAATGGCGATTGATCTCAGCATTTGCACCGGCTGCTCCGCGTGCATGATCGCCTGCCAGAGCGAAAACAACATCCCGGTCGTCGGCAAGGAGCAGGTGATCGAGGGCCGCGAGATGCACTGGATCCGCATGGATCGCTATTTCGTGAGCAGCATGAATGCGCGCGAGGACAAGACCATCAACATTGATGAGCCGCGCATGGTGATGCAGCCGATGCCCTGCCAGCACTGCGAGAACGCGCCGTGCGAAACGGTGTGCCCGGTGAACGCAACCGTCCACAGCGACGACGGCCTGAACATCATGGCCTACAACCGCTGCATCGGCACGCGGTACTGCGCGAACAACTGCCCTTTCAAGGTCCGCCGCTTCAACTTCTTCGACTTCAACGAGCGCTCGAAGGAGAAATATTTCCGATGGAATCTGATCAACGAAAAGGGAATGCCCGACACGTTGAAGATGTCGAAGAATCCGAACGTCACTGTCCGCATGCGTGGCGTCATGGAAAAATGCACGTTCTGCGTGCAGCGCATCCAGGAGGCGAAGATCGCCGCGAAGGTGAAGGCAAAGGACACCGCAGACGTGCAGGTGCCGACCGACAGCTTCCAGAGCGCGTGCCAGCAGGCGTGCCCGACCGGCGCGATCGCCTTTGGCAACAAGAACGATCCGAAGAGCGCCGTGAGCAAGATGAAGGACAACCCGCGCGACTACCGCCTGTTCGATTACATCGGCGTGAATGCGCGCGTGAGCTACCTCGCACGAGTGATGAACCCGAACTTGAAAATGCCTGACGCACCGAAGGACGCGATCGTGGGCCATGCAAAAGGAGGACACGCGTAATGTCCGACCACGCTGCAAAACTTGTGAGCGAAGACGGAGTGGTGGTGCTTCACTGTCCGCCGGAACTCGAGCGCGAGGCGCTCGTGAACCACGATCGTTCGCTGAACTGGATCACCGAGAATGTCTCGGTCATCTGCGAGGAAAAGACGCGCCGCTGGTGGTGGATCGCGTTCCTTATTTTCTCGCCCATCGCGCTGCTCGTGCCGCTGCTGTTCGGCTACCAAGTCTCAAACGGCATCGGCGTGTGGGGGGAAAACCAGCCGTTCGGCTGGGCGTGGGACATCACGAACTTCGTCTTCTGGATCGGCATCGGCCACGCGGGCACACTCATCTCGGCGATCCTTTTCCTCACGCGGCAAAAGTGGCGCACGTCCATCAACCGTGCGTCCGAAGCCATGACGCTTTTCGCGGTGATGTGCGCCGGTCTCTATCCCGGATTCCACGTCGGTCGCGTTTGGAAGGCGTGGTATCTTTTCCCGATTCCGAACTGGAACGGCCTGTGGCAAAATTACCGCTCGCCGCTGCTGTGGGACGTGTTCGCAGTCTCCACGTATTTCACGGTGTCGGTGCTGTTCTGGTACGTCGGCCTCATCCCCGATCTCGCGATGCTGCGCGACCGCGCGAAGTCGAAAATCAAGCAGTGGGCCTACGGTATCGCAGCCATTGGCTGGCGCGGCGGCAACCGGCACTGGCAGCACTACGAGATGGCGTATCTGATCCTCGCCGGCCTTTCGACGCCGCTCGTGCTCTCGGTGCATTCCATCGTGTCGTTCGACTTCGCCACGTCGATCGTCCCCGGATGGCACACGACAATTTTCCCGCCCTACTTCGTCGCAGGTGCCGTCTTCGGCGGCTTCGCAATGGTGCTAACGCTCATGCTTCCTGCGCGGCTTCTGTATCCGCAGCTCGATGACATGATGACGCGGAACCATGTGGACAAAATGGCGAAGATCATCCTGCTGACGGGATCGATCGTCGGCTATGCCTACCTGATGGAGCTGTTCATCGCGATGATTTACTCGGGTCATTTCTACGAATACAACGCGTTCTACAACCGCGCGACCGGTTGGTACGCGTGGCACTATTTTGCGATGATGTTCTGCAACGTCATCACGCCGCAGATTTTCTGGTTCAAGGCGATGCGGCGAAATTACATCGTCGTGTTCATCGCCTGCCAGTTTGTGAATGCGGGCATGTGGTATGAGCGCTTCGTGATCATCGGCACTACTCTCGCGCAGGACTTCCTGCCGTCTTCGTGGGGGCATTACACTCCGTCGTGGGTCGAGGTGTTCACGTTTGTCGGCACATTCGGATTCTTCATCACCGCGTTCCTGCTCTTCATGCGGTTCCTGCCGATGGTCTGCGCCTTCGAGGTAAAGGCCGTCACGCCGCAGGCTGACCCGCATCACGATCCAAAAGGGCACGACCACGAACAGCCGAAGGGGGCGGCGCTCAACGCACACTAGCCATGAGCAAACGACTCCACGCAATCGGCGCTGAATTCGAGAGCGCCGCGGAAATCTACCACGCCGCGGAAAAAGTCCGCGATGCCGGCTACACGGCCTGGGACTGCCACTCGCCTTTCCCGATCCACGGGCTCGACAAGGCGATGGGCATGAAAAAATCCTGGCTGTCCGCATTTGTCTTCGTCTGCGGTCTCGCGGGATTTCTCACCGGCCTCGGCCTCGTGACGATCACGAGTTTCGGCATCTACCCGATCATCGTGAATGGCAAGCCGATTGACTGGACGCACGGCGTCCGCGCGCTCCAGTTCTTCTTCCCGGTCATGTATGAGTTGACGATTCTGTTCAGCGCATTCGGAGCGACCTTCGGCATGATTTTGCGCAACGGCCTGCCGCGTTTCCATCATCCGCTGTTCAACTGGAGCCGCTTTGCAAAAGTCACCGACGACAAATTTTTCCTCGTCATCGAAACGCGCGACCCGCTGTTTTCGGACGCGAAGGCAAAGGCGCTGCTCGCCGATATCGGCGGCAAACACGTCACCGAAGTTTTTGACCACGACTAGGCCATGCTGAAAGCATCATTCGGAGCACTCATCATCCTCGCAGTCGTCGGCATCGGCTTCGCCGGTTTCCGTGGCGACAAGATGGGCCACACGCCGGTCGAGTGGTTCAACGACATGGCCCACCAGCCGAAATACGAGCCGCAGCACCGCAGCGATTTCTTCAATGATTCGCGCGCCGCGCGCCTGCCGGTCGCCGGCACGGTGCCGGTCGGATTCAATCTCAAAGGCCGCTATTTCCAGACCGAGGGCAACAACCTCGTGAATGGCATGGGCGGTTTTTCAAACCAGCCCGACTATTACAACACGGGACGCATGGGCGACGTGTACGGCGACGGCATCCCTGACGCACTTGCGGCACGCGGCGTGGAACTGCTCGTGCGTGGCCAGCAGCGCTACGACATCTACTGCGGCATCTGCCACGGCGCGGCGGGGCAGGGGAACGGCGTCGTGAAAAGCTTCGGCCTCGCAACAGTGCGTCCGCTCGTGGATGACTTGCTGCGCGCGCAGCCGGACGGCCAGATCTACCACCCCATCGCGCACGGCAAAAACACGATGGGCGCCTACGGCCCCGTCATCGCCGTCGAGGACCGCTGGGCGATTGTCGCGTATGTGCGCGCCCTCCAGACCGCGGCCAGCGCGAAGCTCGCCGACCTCCCCGAGGCGGAGCAAAAGAAACTTCAGGAGCAGAAATGAGCCAACACATTGCCGTCCCAAATTCGGAAAAGTTCGACGCGACGAAAGGCACGCTGCTGAGGAGCATCTTCAGCGTCGCCGCCGCAGTCGGACTTCTCGGCGCTGGCGTCGTCTATTTCGCAAACAAGGAGCTCTTCGCGCATGTCTGGCTGTTCGCCTTCATGTATTTTTTCACCGTGCTGTGCGGCTGCTTCTTCTGGAACTGCCTGCATCACGCGACGGATTCCGAGTGGTCCGTGGTCATCCGCCGACAGGTGGAAAATCTCGCATCGCTGCTGAAATACATCGCGATTTTCTTCGTCCCGATCGCGCTGTGCGTCACGATTCTCTACGCTTGGATGAGTGCCGATCCGACGAAGGACGCGGCAATGGCTGGCAGTAAGTCGCTCTACCTCAACAAGCCGTTCTTCTGGTTTCGCGCGGTCGCATTTTTCGCCCTGCTCGGAGCAATCTCGCACATCCTCCGCAAGCGCAGCGTGGCTCAGGATCACGATGGTGCGGCCAAGCACACCTTCTCGATGCGCTTATGGGCCATCCTTGGAATCCCGACGCTCGCGATTTGCCTCACCTTCTCCGGCATTGATTGGATGAAGGCGCTGAACCACCACTGGTTCTCGACCATGTGGGGCGTGTATCTTTTCGCAGGCGCGGCGGGCGCGAGCATGGCGCTCATCGTCCTCGTCGTCTCCTGGCTGCGGAAGCTCGGCTACCTCTCGGTCGTGAACGACGAGCACTATCACCTGATGGGCAAGTTCCTTTTGGCCTTCACCGTGTTCTGGGCCTACATCGGCTTCTCGCAATACATGCTCATCACGTATGCGAACTTGGACGAGGAGACGATCTACTTCCGCGTGCGCAACACCGGGACGTGGAATTATTTCAGCCACCTGCTCGTCTTCGGGCGCTTCTTCTTCATGTTCGTGCCGCTCCTTTTCCAGGGGCTGAAAAAGTCGAGGTTCATCAATTTTACCGCGGTGTGGATTCTTCTGATGCAGTTCCTCGACATCTTCCTCATCGTGATCCCCGAATGGAGTCCGGGCGGGTTCTCATTCCGCGCGGCGCTCGCGGCCATCTTTCCGTGGCTCGGCATCGGCGGCTGCCTCGGGCTGCTCTTCCTGCGTCACCTCGGCCAGGGCTATCTTTTCCCGACGAAGGATCCGCGCCTTGCCGGATCGCTGAAAGCTTCCAACTGACATGTCCTCGAAAGCAAACGTAACCACACCCGGCGGATTCTTTGTCGGCCTCGGCGGCATCGTGTCGTTCTGTGTCGTGGCGGCGGCCGTCTGGTGGTGGGTGAAATCGCCCTCGGCAAATACCGAACTCCGCCCGCAGCAGATCGCGCTCGGCCTCCGCGCGCCGGATGATGCGAAGGGCGACGATGCGAAGAAGAAAGCCGCTGACACAGACGCACTGCTCAAAGCGGCAGCGAAAAAATACAACGGCGGCGCACAGCCCAACCTCGACAAGCTCGACGACCTGCGCGGCGTGATCCGTTTCCGCGAGTCGGACAAATTGAAGGCCGAAGCAGAGAAGGCGCTCACTGTTGCGCCCGCGTGGAAGGACAAGGCGAAGGGCGACGTGACGATGCCGATCGAACTCGCGATGAAAGCCGTCGCGAACAACCTCAAGGAGCGCAAGCCGAAGGCATCCGCAGTGAAGGTGGATGCATTGCCGGTGCTCGATCCGAATGCCGCGCCGATGATGCCAAACGC
>BJFP01000002.1:36716-43483 GCA_014189875.1 Verrucomicrobiota bacterium
TGGTTCTGGAATGCGGGCGTCGCGGTCGCAGTCATCACCATCCTCTGCGGCTACAACAGCGGGCTGGAATATTTTGAAATGCACCGCGCGGCGCGTGCGTGCCTGTTCATCGGCTACCTGTTCATCGGCATCTGGGGGCTGATCCTTTTCCGCTACCGCCGGCAGTCGAAGCCCTTCATCTCGGTCTGGTATTTGGCCGCGGCGTTCTTCCTCTTCCCGTGGTTTTTCGGCACGACCGAAGTCATGAGCGCGATGCCGCTCGCGGGCGTGATGAAAAATGTCGTCAATGCCTGGTATCAGAATGGCCTCTTCAACCTCTGGCTCGGCTGCATCGGCCTCGCAACGGCCTACTATCTGATCCCGAAAGTCATCAATCGCCCGATCTACAGCTACAATCTCGCGAGCATCGGATTCTGGTCGTGGATTTTCCTCGGCGGTCTCACGGCTATGACGCGACTGAGCGGTGGCCCGGTACCTGCATATCTCGTCACGATCAGCATCGCGGCGAGCATCCTGATGATCATCCCGATCGCCACGCTCACGGTGAATTTCGTCCGCACGATGAAGGGCCACACGGGGCTCATGGCCTCGTCGCCTACGCTCCGGTTCACATTCGTCGGAACGATCTTCTTCAGCATCGCGGCGGGCCTCAGCGTCATATCCGCGCTGCGTTCGGTGGACAGCTACACGCACTTCACGCCTTGGAACTACGGCCAGATGCACACGGTGACGCTCGGCTTCTTTAGTATGGTGATGTTTGGCGCGATCTACTACATCACGCCGCGCCTCGTCGGCTGCGAATGGCTCTCGCGCACGTTCATGAAGCTGCACTTCTTCGGCACTGCTTACGGTGCGGGAACGATCATCGCGCTGTTCCTCTTCGGCGGACTCGCGACCGGCTTCGTGCTGAATGAGCCGACTGCGGACAAGATGGGCTTTTACAATGTGAGCGGCATCGCGAATGCCTACATGCCCGTGAAGACCTACATCGGCTACGTGCTGTTCGGCGGCGCGCAGGTCATCTTCGCTTTCCACTTCCTGCTCATGCGTCTGCGTATCGGCCAGCCTTCGGGCGAGCCGACGCTGCTCGAAACACCGGGGGAGGGCCACTAAATGCAGAAACCCAGCATACTTTTCACCGGAATCTTCGGCGCGTTTGCGGTCTCGCTTGGCGCGATGGTGCTCATTCCGCACAGCCAGCTTTCGTCGCTCCAGCCGCAGGTGCAGTGGGACGAGGGCGCGAATTCCCCGTCCGACGTTTATCCGCAGAAGCGCACGGTCGTGGGCCGCGACGTGTATGTCGCCGAGGGCTGCTTCTACTGCCACACTCAGCAGGTGCGCGACCCGCAATACGGGCCGGACATGGAGCGTGGATGGGGTTCGCGGCGCACCGTCGCGCGCGATTATCTCTACGACGATGTGCCGCTGCTCGGCAGCCAGCGTCTCGGGCCGGATCTCGCAAATTTCGGGGCGACAATGAAGGTCACGCAAAAGGACGGCACGGAAAAAACCGTGAGCACCTGGCGCAACGAACACGAGGACGACACGAAGAAGCCCGCCGGGCGCAACGCGCAGTGGATCTATAAGCATCTGTTCAATCCGCGCACGATTTTCTCCGACTCGAAGTGCCCGCCGTATCCGTTCCTTTTTGAGAAAAAGGAAATTGGCGAGAAGCCGTCGCCGAACGCCGTCAAGTTCGACGGGAAATTTGAATACGTTCCCACGCATGAGGCCGAGCGCCTCGCGCATTACCTACTTTCGCTCGACCGCACCCACGAGCTGAAGGAAGCGCCCACCGTCATCAAGCCCAAGGAGGCGAAGAAATGAGCCAGCCGAACGAAGGACAGGATCGTCTCGACTATCAGGAGACAGCCGACATCACGGAAGTCCACGCCGCCATCGCGCGCGAACACGCCGAGCCCAGTGCGGACGTGACGCCGATTCCGACGTGGCTGAGCATCGTGTGCGCCGCAGCGCTGTGCTGGGCGGGCATTTACGTGGGGATTTTCCACGGCGGTTTCAATCCGAAGGTCTATAACGAATACGAGAGCAATCCGACCGCATTTTTCCCGCTACCGGGCGGTGCAACGTCCGGCCCTGGTGGCCCTGCTGTGGAACTCACGGCGCTGCAGCTCGGAGAGAAAGTTTACAAGGAAGTCTGCCAGGCGTGCCATCAACCGACCGGTCTCGGACAGGCGGGGCAGTTCCCTGCGCTGGCCGGCTCCGAATGGGTGGACGGTTCCGAATACAACGAGAAGCGTCTCGTCGCGATCGTGCTCAAGGGGATGAAGGGGCCCGTGACCGTGAAGGGCGCCGCATACAATGGCGCGATGCCTCCGCAGGAAAACGCGCTCAAGCCGAACAAGCTTGCGGCGGTGCTCACGTACGTGCGGCAGGCATGGGGCAACAAGGGCGGGGAGATCACCGAAGCGCAGGTGATCGCAGCTAAGAAGGAATTTGCCGATCGCAGCGACCAGTGGACGGTCGAGGAGATCAAGAAAATCCCGCTCGATGCGAAGCTCGAAGGCGCCGGCGCTCCCTCAACTCAGGCAAAGACGGAACCCAAGTCCGGCGACACCGGCAAGCCTGCCGCACCGGCAACTGGCAGCTTCGATCTCGCCGCTTCGATCCAGCGCGGTGCCACGCTCTACCCGACGAGCTGCGGCACCTGCCACATGCCGAACGGCATGGGACTCCCGCCGGTGAACCCGCCACTCGTCGGAAGCGAGCTCGTCACGGGCGACGCGCGCCGCACAATCGCGATTCCGCTCAAGGGCATCAATGGCCCGCTGAAAGTCGGCGCGACCGTCTTCCCCGGCCCGATGGTGCCGCCCGCGCTCATGTTCCCGGCAGTGATCAACGACGACGCGAAACTCGCCGATGTGCTGAACTACGTCCGCAATACGTGGGGCAACAAGGCCGACGCCATCACGCCCGAGCAGGTCAAAAAAGTTCGCGCCGAATTCGCCGACCGTCCCGCGCCGTGGACCGAGGCTGAACTGTTGAATTTCCCGCCAACCAAGTAACATTCACAACTTCCGAAAATGAAAAAACTCGCACTCACTCTCGCAATTTCCATCTGCGCAAACCTCGCGGTCTTCGCGGAGGACGACATCAAGGCGTCCGCCGAGCGCGGCAAGGCGGTTTACATGCAGACCTGCATGGCCTGCCATCAGCCGACCGGCCTCGGCATCCCGGGAGCGTTCCCGCCGTTCGACGGCTCGGAGTACGTCCAGGGCGACACGAAGCGCCTCGTCGCGCTCGTCATCAAGGGCTACATGGGCCCGATCGAGGTGAAGGGGGTGAAATATAACAACATTCTGATCGCCGTGGACACGCAGTTCCCGATGCTCAAGGAAAACGGGAAACTCGCCGACGTGCTGAACTACATCCGCACCGCTTGGTCGAACAAGGCCGACAAGCCGGTCACGCCGGAGTTCATCGAGAAGGTCCGTGAGGAATTCAAGGGTCGCACCACGCCGTGGAACGCCGAGGATCTCGCGAAGGCATTCCCCGCGAAATAACCGCACATCATCATGGCGCACGCCGCAGCAGCACACACAGAGCACGGTCACGACGACCACGCGCACGACCACCACGAACCCGGGTTCTGGCGGAAGTGGGTGTTTTCCACCGATCACAAGATGATCGGCATCCAGTACATCGTCACGGGACTCGCATTCCTGTTCTTCGGCTTCGGGCTGATGATGGTGATGCGCTGGAGCATCGCGCACGGTGCGGATGTGCTGCCCGGCTTCTGGGGAAAGCTCCTGCACGGAATTTTCGGCGACGCGGTCTTTGATAAGGCGCTCGATCCCAACACGAAGGCGCTCGTGGGCTACTCGCTTTCCACGCAGGGCTACAACGTCTTTGGTGCCATGCACGGCACCATCATGGTGTTCTTCGGCATCGTGCCGATTGCATTCGCGGGCTTCGGTAACTTTGTCATGCCGCTCCAGATCGGCGCGATCGACATGGCGTTCCCGCGGCTCAACATGGCGAGCTTCTGGTCGTTTTTCATCAGTTGCGTGATCATGGTGTGGAGCTTCTTCGTCGAGGGCAGCGCGGCGAAATCCGGCTGGACGAACTACCCGCCGCTCGCCGGTGTCGCCGATCAGTCCCATCATGTGCTTCTGAACGGAGGCACGCTCTGGCTCCTCGGAATGGTGTTTAATATCACGTCATCGCTCCTCGGTGCGGTGAACTTCATCACCACTTTCATCCAGCTCCGGGCGCCGGGCATGACATGGGGCCGGCTGCCGTTCTTTTGCTGGGCGCAATTCATCACCGCGTATCTGCTGCTGCTCGCTTTCCCTCCGCTCGAATCCGCGGCGATCATGAACCTCTTCGACCGCGTCTTCGGGTCGAGCTTCTTCATGCCGACCGGCCTCGTCGTGAATGCAGTCGGGCCGGATGGACAGCAGCTCCTCTACTCCGGCGGCGGCAGCCCCGTTCTGTGGCAGCATCTCTTCTGGTTCCTCGCGCATCCGGAGGTGTACGTGCTCATCCTGCCGGGCATCGGCATGGTTGCGGAGATCATCGCGTGCAACAGCCGCAAACCGATCTGGGGATACAAGGCCATGGTCGGCGCGATCTTCGTGCTCGCATTCCTCTCGTTCATCGTCTGGGCACACCACATGTACATGACGGGCATGGGGCCGAAAGTGTCGGCGTTTTTCCAGACCACGACGATCCTCATATCCGTGCCATCGGTGATATTGCTCACTGCGCTGCTGCTCTCGCTGTGGGGAGGATCGTTGCGATTTAATACGCCGATGCTGTTTGCCACGGCGTTTTTGCCGATGTTCGGCATCGGCGGTCTCACCGGCGTGCCGCTCGCCTTCAACGCAGTGGATCTCTACATGCACGACACGTATTACGTCATCGCGCATTTCCACTACGTCGTCGCGCCGGGAACAATCTTCGCCATCTTCGCGGGAGTCTATCACTGGTATCCGAAGGCGTCGGGCCGCATGTTGAGCGAGACGCTTGGCAAGCTGCACTTCTGGGGGTCGCTCATCGCGATCAATGCGCTCTTCATGCCCATGTTCATGCAGGGCATGGCCGGCGTGCATCGCCGCTGGTGGGATGGCGGCAAGAACGCCTACGAAGCCACCGTCGGCCCGTGGCTGGATTGGAACCTCAAAATATCCTACGCCGCATGGGCGCTCGGTGCGGTGCAGCTGATTTTCGTATTCAATTTCTGCTGGAGCATGTTCTACGGAAAGAAAGTGCCGAACGACAACCCGTGGGAAGCGACCACGCTCGAGTGGGACACGCCCACGCCGCCGCCGCACGGCAATTTCACCAAGCCCATCACCGTCTATCGCGGCCCGTACGAATATAGCGTGCCCGGTGACGAGAAGGACTTCACGCCACAATCCGAGCCGCCGAAGGACTCGAAGACACCGGACGACAAGCCGCACGCCTAGGCCCGCAGAAATTCGCGACACATGGAAATCCCATACACAGTTCGGCCACGTCCAGACACGGGCCTCGCAAATCCAAAGCTCGGCGTCTGGCTGTTCATCGCATCCGAAGTCATGCTCTTCGGCGGCCTCTTCGCCGGCTACATCTTCATGCGCCTCGGCGCGGAGCCTTGGATGTGGCCGCACGGCTGGCTGAACGTACCTGTCGGCACGTTCAATACGTTCATCCTGATCGCCTCGTCCGTCACCGTCATCCTCTCGTGGGAGGCGTTGAAGATGCGGAATTTCAAGGCATACAAGGGATGGCTGGCAGCGACGTGGATCTGCGGCCTCGCATTCCTCGCGGTGAAACTCAGCTACGAGTGGCCGAGCAAATTCGGACACTTCGGCGCATACATCAAAAAGGAAGCCGCCGAGAAGTACGAGGAGCATCTCGGCAATGAAGGCGACGATGGCCGTCTCGCCCGCCGCCAGCCGCCGCGCCTTTTCATCAGCGGCCACCCGAAGGCATGGGCCGACGTGACGGATCCGAACGTGGACAAGATCGTGCTCTCCTCGATTGACGAGGAGAACAACACGCCGAAGTCCGCGGAACACGACCGCGCGCATTTCATCCCGCAGCCGATGGTGCATCTGCACGAAGGGCATGAGGTCGTGCTCTACAAGAAGGATCTCGTGAACGGCTTCGGCCCTTTCTACCCGAAGCTGAACACCTACCTCGCGTGCTACTTCATGATTACCGGGCTGCACGGCCTGCACGTGCTCGGCGGCGTCATCGTGTTCATCTTCTTCTGGGGCCCCGGAGCGAAGCTCTACAAGACGAACCCCGAGCAGCTCTGCAACCGTATCGAGGTCGCCGGCCTGTTCTGGCATCTCGTTGACCTCATCTGGATCTTCGTGTTCCCGATTTTCTATCTCCTGTAAAAATGGCCGACACGCACACCCACGCACCCGAATCCAAAGGCGACCACGGACACGCAGCCGACGCCCATTCGCACGGCTCAGACGCGCACGGACACGGCGGCAGCTACCTGCGCCACATCCGTCCGTATCTCCTCGTCGGTGCCGCGCTCTTCGTCTTCACCGTCATCACCGTCGGCCTGTCGTATGTGGACTTCGACCAGATATTCAGCAGCCACGGCATGAACATGAAAGTCGGCCTCGCCGTCGCCACGTTCAAGGTGTGCCTCGTCGGCGCGTGGTTCATGCACTTGAAGTCCGAAAAGCGGAACATCTGGATCCCGCTGCTCTTCACCTTCTTCTTCTGCCTCGGACTTTTCGTCCTCTGCCTTCTGGCATATTTTAATCCCATCATGACGACGGGGCATACCCTCCACT
>BJFP01000003.1 GCA_014189875.1 Verrucomicrobiota bacterium
AAAAACGGTGACCTTATCCGCCGCCATGAACGCCGAATAAAAGCCCACGCCAAACTGCCCGATGAGCGTCGCATCCACCGCGCCGCTTCCCGAGGCTTGCGCCTTCGCCTTGAGCTGCTCGATGAACGCCTTCGAGCCCGAATGCGCGATTGTGCCGAGATTCTCGATCAACTCCCCGTGAGACATGCCGATGCCCGCATCCGTGAACGTGATTGTCTTCGCCGTCTCATCCGTCGCGATGGTCACCTTCAGCGCCGCATCCGGCTCGATGATTTCCTGCCCGCTCGTCTTCAAGAAGCGCAGTTTCTCCGAGGCATCCGCCGCATTCGAAATCAGCTCGCGGACGAAGATCTCCTTATCCGTGTAGAGCGAATGGACGACAAGATCGAGAAGCTGCGCGATCTCGGCCTGGAACTCATGTTTCTCTGGTGCAGTGGTCGAACTCATAGGGCCGCGGACTCTATGGATGGCGCGGATTTGCGCAAGGGGTGCGTTGCGGCGACGCGACTTCACCGGACAAGTGCGACAAACCGCGCCCGCCCGCTTTTCTTTTGCCCAAGCGCGCACCCCGTTGCACGGTAGTCCCGATCTCTCCATCACGATGAACTGCAACGACCACGCATTCCTCTCCCTCGACGCCGCGCAACGCATGGCGGTCTCGCGCCGCACATTCTTGCAGCAGTCCGCAGGCGGCATCGGTCTCGCGGCGCTCGGCTCGCTGCTCGGGCCTTCGCTCATGGCTGCGACGAAACCGGCGTTCCCAAATTTTGCGCCGAAGGCCAAGCGCATCATCTACCTCTTCCAGTCCGGCGCGCCGTCGCAGATGGATCTCTTCGACCCGAAGCCGGTGCTCGCGGGAAAACGCGGTGAAGATTTGCCCGACTCGATCCGCAAGGGGCAGCGCCTCACGACGATGACGAGCGGGCAGAAAAAATTCCCCGTCGCGCCAAGCATTTTCAAATTCGCGCAGCACGGCAAAGGCGGTGCATGGCTCAGCGAACTGATGCCGCACATGGCAAAGGTGAGCGATGAGTTCTGCATCGTGCGCTCGCTTTTCACCGAGGCGATCAACCACGACCCGGCGATCACTTTTTCGCAGACCGGCTCGCAGCTCGCGGGACGCCCGAGCATCGGCTCCTGGGTCGGCTACGGGCTCGGCAGCGAGAACAAGGACCTGCCCGCGTATGTCGTGCTCACGTCGTTCGGCAGCGGGCGCAAGGACGACCAGCCGCTCTACGACCGCCTGTGGAGCGCGGGCTTTTTGCCGTCGCAGTATCAGGGCGTAAAATTCCGCAACAAGGGCGACCCGGTGCTCTACCTTTCTAATCCTCCCGGCATGGACCGCGCCGCGCGCCGCGAGACGCTCGACGAACTCGCCGCGCTGAACGGCAAACATTTCGACGCGCTCGGTGACCCGGAAATCCAGACCCGCATCGCGCAATACGAGATGGCCTTCCGCATGCAGGCCAGCGTGCCCGACCTCACGGACATCTCCAAGGAGCCGCAGCACGTCCTCGACATGTACGGCCCCGAGGTGAAGACGCCCGGCACATACGCGTCGAACTGCCTCCTCGCCCGCCGCCTCGCCGAGCGCGACGTGCGCTTTGTCCAGCTCTTCCACATGGGCTGGGATCACCACGGCGGCCTGCCCGCCGCCATCCGGGGCCAGTGCCGCGACACCGACCAGCCCACCGCCGCGCTCCTCACCGATCTCAAACAGCGGGGTCTTCTCGATGACACACTCATCGTCTGGGGCGGCGAATTTGGCCGCACGATCTACTCACAGGGCACACTCACCGAGACCAACTACGGACGCGACCATCACCCGCGCTGCTTCAGCATCCTCCTCGCCGGTGCCGGCGTGCGAAAAGGCACCACGCACGGCGAGACCGACGACTACTGCTACAACATCGTCCGCGACCCCGTGCATGTGCACGACCTCAACGCGACCATCATGCACCTCATGGGAGTCGAGCACACAAAGCTCACCTACCGCTACCAAGGCCGCGACTTCCGCCTCACCGACATCCACGGCGAAATCATGAAGCCGCTGCTCGCGTAGGCGGAGCTTGCTTCATCAATCGGATCCGCGCGATACGTTCATCCATGTTAATGCCGCCTGCGCTTACTGTTGCCGAATACTTCGCGGGAATCGGCCTCATGCGCTTGGGATTGGAGGAAGCGGGCTGGACAACCGTTTTTGCAAACGACCTAGACGCAAAAAAGCGCGAGAGGTACGAGCACCACTTCGGTTGCTCACCAGCGGTGACGCCTGATGACATCCACTTGCTTGATGTGAAGCATGTTCCCTCGACGATTCTCGCAACCGCATCTTTTCCTTGCAACGATCTCTCCCTCGCAGGAGCGCGCAGAGGATTGTCTGGTGAACATTCATCCGCGTTTTGGGGCTTCATTCGCATCTTGGAAGAAATGGGCGCGCGTCGTCCGCCGCTCATCCTTTTGGAGAATGTAACCGGCCTCCTCACATCCAACGACGGAGCAGATTCCCGCGAAGCTCTCCCCGCGGTGAACCGTCTCGGTTACAACGTGGACGCGTTCATCATGGATGCCACGCGTTTCCGTTTGTTTAGCCTTTCGTAATTCACGAACTATGTCTCACATCATCCATTCCGACACGCTACGCTATCTGCTTGAAATTGGTATGAAGGCGTTAAAAGGGGATTCAAATGATGCTGAACATGACGCTCTCTATCTGATCGTCGAAATGTTGGAGACGGTCCAAGCTCAGCCGAAAGGGCAATCAAAACGTAAAAATGGAAAGCGCCTGTGATTCTCGATCCGCAACAAATTCCTAAGCGCGAAAAGCTGATTCTCGCGGGTTTGTTTTTGTCGAAATTCGACAAGATTGGATTGCGCTTACTTGGCTTGGAAACTTTCACGGAAGCCTTCAACGTCATTGGTTTCGCATTGGGAGGGAAGCCTGCGTCCATCAAGAACTATCGGGATGAGTTCGATCCCTTGTTCCCAAACCCGCGAGCGGGACGGCATCAACGCTCAACTCGCGCTTATTGTTCCAAAGTCCTGACAGAATATCAGAGCCTCGACCTCCAAACTTTCTCCGCGTTCATAAAATCGTTCGTCGGCTTTGATGAGAAAGCTTCAAGCGAATTGCCGGCAGAAGGAGACGGAACCGGTTCAGCCTTCGCCCGCAGACTTATCACCGGCCTCGCCGCAGAACGTTACTTTGAGTCAGTCCAGCCGGGCCTATCTGAATTCCGCAACTACGTCATGGAGAACACCACTCGACTGGGATGTGGCTACGATTTCCGGCTGCAAAGCAAGACGGACGCCCCTTTTATTGCTGTCGAGGTAAAAGGTTTGAGGGATAAAGCGGGCGGCCTCTCACTTACTCCGAAAGAACACCATCTCGCGAAGACCTTAACCGACAGATTCTACCTTTTTGTTGTGAAGAATTTTCGCGAATCCCCATTTCACGAGATATACCGAAACCCTCTTGCTGGCCCGCTCTGCTTTGAAAGAAAAAAGCGCGTTGTCGTTCAGGTTTCGTGGCTCACGAGCGTCTAGCTTTCCAGCGATGCGCCTCCATATAGGCGACGAAGATTTGCATCTCGGCTTGCGTGGGCTGATCGCTAAAGGTGCCGACGCGTCGGGCGAGCGTGGTATTGGTAATTTCGCTAGGCGGTTCTTGCGGACCGCGTGCCCCGCAAAATCCCCTACGCCAGCAGCGCCTTCACGACCTTCCCATGCACATCCGTGAGCCGGAACTCGCGGCCCTGATACTTGAACGTGAGCCGCTCGTGATCCAGCCCGAGCAGGTGCAGCACCGTCGCGTTGAGGTCATGCACATGCACCGGATTGGCGGCGACATTGAAGCCAAACTCATCCGTGCGCCCGTGACTCGTGCCGCCTTTCACGCCGCCGCCCGCGAGTTACACGGTGAACGCGTTCTTGTGATGATCGCGTCCCGGGTTCGTTTTCTCGCCTTCGCCGATGCCGTGCGCGAGCGGCGTGCGGCCAAATTCCCCGGCCCAAATCACCAGCGTGTCGTCGAGCATCCCGCGCTCCTTCAGATCGGAAATCAGCGCCGACATCGGCCTGTCCACGTCCTTGCATTTTCGCGGCAGCGAATTCGCGAGATTCGAATGATGATCCCAGTCGCTGTCGTAAAGCTCCACCACGCGCATGCATCCCGTGGGCTTTCGCGCGGGAGATGAATGGCGCTGCGCGCGGGGACGTGGCCGCCGGGGACGGACGGCGCCCCTTGGGCGGCGCTCCATCAGGGCCGAAGCTCAAGACCACTTTGCTGCGGCTCCCGTGAGTGTGCGGGCTGATCCGCGGGGCTGGGAGGAAGTGCCCGCGCTTTCACAAGCGCGGCTACGCCGGGGCGCGGCTACGCCGGGGCGCGGCTACACCGCCGCGACGGGCGCGGGCTCTACCCATTTGCCGTGTTCGCGGATGAGATCCTTCAGCCGGTCCACGGCTTCGGCCTCGGGGATGTTGAACTTCACGGCCTGCTTGCCCACGTAGAGGTTCACCTTTCCTGGTGCGCCGCCGACGTAGCCGAAGTCCGCGTCGGCCATTTCGCCGGGGCCATTCACGATGCAGCCCATGATGGCGATTTTCACGCCTTTGAGATGCAGCGTGGAGGCTTTGATTTTTGCCGTGGTGCTCTGCAAATCGAAGAGCGTGCGCCCGCAGCTCGGGCACGCGACGTAGTCGGTCTTGAAGATGCGTGCGCCGGCGGCCTGCAGGATGTTGAACGCGAGGCGCAGCGACTGTCCGGGCGCTTCCTCGCCCTGCACGAGGATGGCGTCGCCGATGCCGTCGCAGAGGAGCGAGCCGATGTTCACGGAGCTTTCCAGGAGCGTGTCGAGGAATGGGCGCGCGGCGTCGGCGGAGGGGAAAAAGGTGTCCTTTAGCAGGATGGGATGCACGGCGTTAAGCTGCGCGGCGAGCAGGCGGAATGCGGCGATGACGGGGATGCCGACGCCGTCGCGCACGGTTACGAGATGCGGCTCGTCGGCTGCGTTCAGCTCGGCGATGGCGCGCTCGTCGCGCGGGTCCACTTCGATGACGCCGGATTTTTCGCACACGAAGTCGGGCTGGAAATCGCCGAGCGATTTCACCTTGTGCGCGATCTGGTTGAACTTCGCCTGCCGGATGGCGACGCGCGGGACTTCCTCGCCGCCAATGTAGGACAGGCTTCCAGCCTGGCCCTCCGCGGCGGAGACTGCGGAAGGCACTTCGATGCGGGACGTGGCACGACGGCGGTAGCTGAACGGATCGAATGAGACCGGCGGCTCGTTTTCGCTGCCGAGCGCCGGGGAGAGGCTGGAAGCCTGTCCTACATTGGCCAGCGCTTTCGCCACGGGGATTTCGTGGACGCTGTCCTCGGTGAGCGAGACGCGGATGGTGTCGCCGACGCCGTCATTCAGCAGCGAGCCGATGCCGATGGCGGACTTGATGCGGCCGTCCTCGCCGTCGCCGGCCTCGGTCACGCCGAGGTGGATGGGATAATTCCAATCTGGTCCTTCCTCTGCGAGCCGCGCCACAAGCAGCCGATACGCCTCGATCATCACCTTCGGGTTCGACGACTTCATCGAGAACACAAAGTTGTGGTAGTCGTGCTCGCGGGCGATGCGGGCGAATTCCAGCGCGCTCTCGACCATGCCGAGCGGCGTGTCGCCGTAGCGGTTCATGATGCGATCCGAAAGCGAGCCGTGGTTGGTCCCGATGCGCAGCGCGCGGCCGTGCTCCTTGCAAAATTTTACCAGCGGCGAGAAACGCTCGCGGATGCGCTCCAGTTCGGCGGCGTACTGGTCGTCGGTGTATTCCTTCACCGCGAATTTTTTCGAGTCGGCGTAGTTGCCGGGATTGATGCGCACTTTCTCCACCCACTTCGCCGCCTCCATCGCGGCCTCGGGCTTGAAGTGGATGTCCGCGACAATCGGCACGTCGCATCCACGCGCACGCAGTCCGGCGACGATGTGCTGCAAGTTCGCGGCGTCTTTCACCGTCGGCGCGGTGATGCGCACGATCTCGCAGCCGACCGCGACGAGATCGAGCGTCTGCTGGATGGACGCCTCGGTGTCCATCGTGTCGCAGGTGATCATGGACTGCACGCGGACGGGGTTTTCGCCGCCGATGGCGACGTTACCGGCCTGGACGACGCGCGTGGCGCGGCGCTGAAAACGATAGAGCGAAGGACAGTGCTGCATGGAAAAAATGGACGTTGGCGTGCGGGCCGCAGCTACATCGGTTTCTCGACTGCGGTGCGCGGCTTGAACCGCATCGTCGCCTTCTCCTTCTTGCCGCCGAAGACGTCCTGCACATCGAAGAGCGTGATGAATAGCATCAGTCCGATCACGAGCAGCGTGCCGGCGATTTGCACGTATTCGACCATCTTTGCGGTGCGCGCGCCGGGCGGCCTGCCGCGGATGAGCTCGACGAGCGCGAGCGTGATGTGGCTGCCGTCGAGCGGCGGGATGGGGAGCATGTTCATGAGCGCGAGGTTCACATTGATCACGACGCTGAACCACAGCACAAGCCGCCAACTGTCCGGGCTCTCGAAGAGCATGTAGTAGATGCGCATCATCATCACCGGCCCGCCGAGCTGCTGGATGCCGATGCTGCTCTTCGAGGTGGGCAGGAGCTTTTTCACCGTCTCGACGATCTGGCCCGCCGCCTGGCTGAGCTGCTCGCCGGGATGCGGGTAGATGGGCCACGTGCGCCCGCGTTGATCAAAAACAAGACCGTCGCCGGGCTCGATGGAAATGCCGATGCTCGGTCGCAGCTTCGGCGAAGCGTCGCTCGCGAGCGGCAATTCCGGCGTGACTTTCACTTCCACTTTCTCCGCGCCGCGCTCGACGGCGAGCGTCACGACCTTGCCCTCATGCGCCCAGATGTGCTCGATGAATGAGGAGCCGTACACGATTGGCTTTTCGTCCGCGGAGACGATGCGATCGCCTTTCTTCAACCCCGCGGCTTCAGCCGGGCTACCGGGGAAAACACCCCCGACGGTGAAGCCGCGCGGCTCGAAATTGAGAACCGTGGTCGGGAATGTGCCGTCCGCGTTTTTCGCTCCACGCTCGACAGTCACGGCGATCGGTTTCCCGGGATTTGCCTTCATCCATTCGCCGATGCTGTTTGCGCCGAAGATCGGATCGTCGCCCACGCGGACGAGCACGTCGCTCGGCTTGAAGCCGGCCTTGTCCGCCGCGCTGCCTACCACGACCGTTGCGACCATCGGGCGGTTCATCGCCTCGATGCCGATCATCTTCAGGCCCTTGCGCTGATACCACTTTGTCGGCTCGACGATGGGCGTGACCTCGATCGGCTCCACCTTGCCATCGCGCTTCACGTCGAGGCGGATTCTTTCCTCCTCACTGCCGACGATGCTCCACATGACCGTGTCCTGCGCCTGTCCGCCCCAGCGCTTGATGTCGTGGCCGTCAATGCGCTGGATTTCGTCGCCCGGCTTGAGGCCGGCCTTCGCAGCAGGCGAATCCGGCTGCACAAAACCGATCGTCGTCGTGCGCTCGCCTTCCGAGACGGGCCTGCCGACCTGCCACACGACGATCGCAAAGGCCACCGCGAGCAAAAAGCTGAACAGCGGCCCGGCGAACGCGACGATGATTTTGTCGAGCGGCTTGAGCTTCGGGAGATCCTTTGCGGCAAATTCGCCCTGACCCTCGATGGCGGAATCCATGAGCTGCGGCAATTTTACGAAGCCGCCCGCCGGGATGCAGCCGAGGCTGTACATCACGCCGCCGATGCGCTTTTGCCAGATCGGTTTTCCAAACCAGATGCCGAAGCCCTCGATGTGCAGCCCGCGCCATTTCGCCGCGAGGAAGTGGCCCAGCTCGTGGACGATGATGAGCAGATTAAAGATGAGGATGACCTCAAGAAGAATGCCGATGACTTTGAGGACGGCGAAAAATGAATGCATGTGAGAGGGGCGGACAGTATTCGGCGCGGGGCGTTCAGCAACACGAACCTCGCGTTAGTGAAGTTCGTCGAGCGGATGCGGCGGAAACTTGGCAGCCGGGACTTTCCAGTCCCGGCGTTCTTCCAGCGCACGAATGCCGGGACTGGAAAGTTCCGGCTACCGACGCGGCGCGCACGCCCATGCACAGCGGAATTCTTTCCGCGCATGTCCACAGCACTGGTCAGACAGCCGCGATTTTTTCCACCGCGATGGCGCGCGCCCACGCATCCGCGTCGAGAATTTCTGCGAGTGTGGCGTGGGGCTTGTTCGTGTGCGCGCGCATCACGTTTTCGACGGTGCGCCAGATCGCGGGGAATGTGCAGCGGTCTTCGAGAAACGCGGCGACGGCGACTTCGTTCGCGGCGTTCATCACGGAGGGCAGCGTGCCGCCGTCCGTGCCGGCCCAGCGCGCGAGGTCGAGGGCGGGGAAATCTTTCGTGCGTGGCGCTTCGAATTCGAGTTTTGCGAGCTTCGTGAAATCGAGCGGCGGCAGGCGGTTTGGCACGCGCTCGGGCCATGTCACGGCGAAGTGGATCGGGAAGCACATGTCCGTCGCGCTGAGCTGCGCGAGCACGGAGTTGTCCACAAATTCCACCATCGAGTGGATGATGCTCTGCGGGTGCACGATCACATCCACGCGCGCCATTTCCACGTCGAAGAGCCAGCGCGCCTCGATCATTTCGAGGCCCTTGTTGAACAGCGTCGCGGAATCAATCGTGATCTTCGCGCCCATGACCCACGTCGGATGTTTCAGCGCCTGTGCACGCGTCACTTTTTCCAAATCCCCCGCCGGCCAGGTGCGGAATGGGCCGCCGCTCGCGGTCAAAATGATGCGCCGCACCTGCTCCGGGCGGCGGCCTTCGATGCACTGGAAAATCGCATTGTGCTCGCTGTCCACGGGCAGCACCTGCACGCCCTTTTTTCGCGCGGCGGTCATCACGGCTTCGCCGGCCATCACGAGGATTTCCTTGCTCGCGACGGCGATGTCCTTGCCCGCCTCGATCGCCGCGAGCGCCGGTCGCAGGCCCGCGGTGCCGACGATGGAAATGAGCACCATGTCCGCTTCCGGCATCGTCGCGAGTTCGCACAGGCCGTCCTCGCCGACGTGGAGCGGAATTTCTGATTTCTGATTTCTGATTTCTGAGGTGGCCGAAGCCTCGTCGCCGATCGCGATGGCCTTCGGCGAAAATTCCCGCGCCTGTTCCATCAGCCGCGCGACATTTTTCCCCGCGGCGAGGCCGACGATCTCCATGCGCTCGGGGATGTCGCGTGCGACCTTCAGCGCGCTCTCGCCGATGCTCCCGGTGGAGCCGAGGATGACGACGCGGCGCTTCTTCATCGGGGCATGATGAAGCGGAGGTAGAAAAACATCATCGGCGCGGTGAAGAGGATGCTGTCGATCAGGTCGAGCGCGCCGCCGATGCCGGGGAGGAATTTGCCGCTGTCTTTCGCGCCGCAGCTCCGTTTCAGCAGCGACTCCGCGAGGTCGCCGACGATGGCTGCGAAGCCGAGGATCAGACCGAGGATCACCGCGTGCGTCTGGTTCAAAAAGCTCAGGTGCTTCGGCATCAGCGCGACCAGCCCGCAGCCGCCGCCGACGCTGAACGCGAGCGCACCGAAGAATCCTTCCCATGTTTTTTTCGGCGAGATGTGCGGCACGAGCGGGTGTTTGCCGATGAGCGAGCCGGTGAGATACGCGCCCATGTCACTGAACTTCGTCACCAGGACGAGGAAGAGCACATACCAGTGGCCCGTGGGATCCCCATTGATGCGCGGCGTGAGATACACGATCTTCGCCACGAAGCTGAACGGCCACGGCACGTAGAAAAGCCCGAAGAGCGTGAGCGCCATGGTCTCCAGCGGCACGAGTTCCACCACGCGCACGAACATCTGCCGCGCGAAAACCACGAGCATGAAAAGCAGCAGCGCACCGATTTCAAAATTGTAGAGCGCATCCGGCGCCAGTCTGCGCCAGCCCAGCAGGTAGAAGCTCCCGCCGAGCATCAGCGCACCGCAGAACAGGCCGAACATTTTGAAGTTCGGCAGCTTCTTCGCATCGAGCATCAGGTAGTATTCGAGCAGCCCCACGAGCCCGAGCCCGGAGATCAGTAGCACGAAGCCCGTCTCATTCCCGCTCAGGATGGTCCACAGAGCGAGGCTCCACAGCACGACCGTGCTGGCGAAGCGGCGGAGAAAAGTGAGCTTGCGGTCTGTCATCGGCATGGGCGGCGCGGAACGTGACGGGCAGGCGCGGGCGTGTCGAGAGCGGAGGAAAAGCGGGGCCGACAATCTGTGGGCCCGTTTTTTGTTTCCGTGCTCGTGGTTCACATGGACCGAGACCTCTGCGAAAACCGCTGGCACTCGGATGAAAAAGAAATTCACCACGGATTACACGGATGGCTTGCAGAGGAGGATGCTTTCATCTGTGCCGTCCGTGTAATCCGTGGTTCCTCCTGTACCATTCGTGGAATTTTGCAGAGGCCTTGGATTGTCCAAGGCCGTGCGTGCATCCGGTCATCACAGCATTCGCGCGGGATGAATCTGGCCGACAGATTGCCGGCCCCACATTCCATGCGCGGGCTTGCTACGCGCACGGCGGAACCGATAGCGTCGCCGGTTCCGCAATGAAACTCCGCACCTTCGCCCTCGCCCTCGCCGTGCTCTGCACCGGCGCGCACGGGGCACCGAAGCCGCTGCTCGGGGATTCCGATTCTCCGGGGAAGTTCGGCGACATGCCGATTGACATCGCCGCGGAGAACCTCAGCGCCTCGGGCTCGATCTCCGTCGCCTCGGGCAATGTCCAGCTCTCGTACGGCGCCACGACGATCTTTGCCGATGAGGCGCAGTACGACCCGGCCACGCGCGACGTGATCGCCACGGGAAATGTGCGCATCTACCGCGACGGCCAACTCGTGACCGCCGAGCGCGCCGTGTACAATCTTGAGACGAAGGACATCATGAGCGTCTCGGTGAATGGCGATCATTTCCCCTACCTCTTCTCGGGAAATTCCTTCCAGAACAACGCCGGTGGCAACGGCTACCTCGTGAAGGGCGGCGTCTTTACCACGAGCGATTCGCTCCAGCAGGACTGGTCGCTCCACGCGCGCCGTATCCGGATGTACCCAAATGACAGCGTCATCCTCTACGACGTGGATCTCTACATCGGCGAGACGCCCATCATGCGCCTGCCTTACCTCTACCATTCGCTGAGCGCTGACAACGCCTTCAGCATCGTCCCCGGCTACCGCTCGGTGTGGGGCGGCTACTTGCAGACCAAGTTCACCTTCCCGCTCACCGAAAAACTCGGCGCAACGCTGCGGATGGACTATCTCTCGAGCCGCGGTTTCGCCGTCGGCATCGGTACCAAGTGGTCATCGGAGGACGATGGCGGAAAAAGCTGGGGCCGCTTCAGCGCGTACGGGCTGAACGACTCCGGGACAGAAATCAACAGGACCGCCCTCGCACGGGAGACCATCTCCTCCGGCCGCTACCGTGTCTCGCTCCAGGCGCGGCAATATCTCACCGACGACATCTACGCCTCGGTGAACATCAACAAGCTGAGCGACACGCGCTTTCTGCAGGACTTCGACCAGTCGGAATTCATCCGCAATCCGAATCCCGACAACACGGTGAGCATTACGAAATTCGCCGACGAATACACCATGACGCTGCTCGCGCGGAAGCAGGTGAACGAATTCTTCGACACTACGGAACGCCTGCCCGAGTTCGCGATCGACCTGACCCGCCAGCCCATTCTCGGCAGCAGGGCATTTTACGAAGGGCAGACGTCGGTCGGCAGCTACCACCGGAATTTCGCACAAGGCACCGCGCTGCCCGACTACGGCTACACGCGCGTGGATTCGTTCCACCAGTTCCTTTTCCCGCAGACCTACGGCGGCTGGCTCAGTGTCGTCCCGCGCGTCGGCGTCCGTGGCACCTGGTATTCCGAGACGGGCAGCACCGTTCAGACCACGCCGCTCACCCCGCTCGAACGCAGCGCGCTCGTAATCAAAAACGCCGACGGCACGATCAACCGCCTCATGAAGACCGGCTCCGTTTTCCGTCCCGTCTTCAATGCGGGCGTCGAGACCTCGTTCAAGGCATCGAAAGCCTACGAGAGCGTGCAGAGCCGCAAGTGGGGGCTCGACGGCATGAGGCACATCGTCCAGCCGTACGCAAATCTCAGCTACGTCACCACCGACTCGAACGGCAAACAGATCTACCAGATCGACCGCCTCCAGCGCACCTCGCAGTTGCCGGGGATTGATTTCCCGACCTTTAACAGCATTGACGCCATTACCAATTGGAACATCGCGCGCGTCGGCGTGCGCAACCGCCTCCAGACGCGCCGCGACGATTCCACGTTCAACTGGCTGGAGATGGACAGCTTCATGGACATCCGCCTCCAGAGCCCGAACTTTGGCTCCCTAGATCCCGATCCGGGGCGCTATTCGAATTTCGTCAACCGCATCCGCTGGAACCCCGTCCCGTGGGCCGCCGTCACGGTGGAATCGCAGCTCCCGCTCCTCGACAAAGGCTTCACCGAGGTAAATTCCGACATCTACTTCATGCCAAACGACCGCATGAACTTCAGCGTCGGCCACCGCTACCTGAATGGCAACGTGCTCTTCCTGGACAGCTCGCTCGTGAACATCGGCGCCTACTACCGCCTCAACGACGACTGGAGTCTCTCCGCGCGCGGCGTGTACGAATTCCGCGACAACATCTTCGAGTTCCAGAGCTACGAAATCCACCGGAACCTCACGAGCTGGGTCGCCAGCATCGGCTTCACCGCCCGCAACAACGGCACCGCCGCCAAGTCTCAGAACGACTACGGCGTCACCCTCTCCTTCACGCTCAAGGATCTCCCGAACATCCGCCTCCCGCTGAATGTGAATCCCGGTCTGACCGACAACACGGCGAGCAGTACGAGCCGGTAGCCGCCTAGCGCGGTGGAGAGTGTCGTGGGTGATTTTCAAACTGAAGCTCCTCCCTGTGTCCCGCGGTTCCCCTCGTGATCCTCGCTCGCCACGCCCCCCGCCTTGCGTTTCGCGTACTCGCGCGTAGCCTCCGCGCCCCATGCTCGACATCGCGCTCATCCGCAAAACGCCAGACGAAATCAAAGCCCGCCTCGCAGGCCGCGCCGGCGATTGGGCGGCACAAATTGACGCCGTCCTCCGCTGCGACATCCAGCGCCGCCAGGCCGAGACGAAGCTCCAGCAGCTCCAGGCCGACCGCAACCGCATCAGCAAGGAGATCGGCGCAAAGAAAAAAGCCGGCGAAGACACGAGCGCGATCGAGGCGGAGGTGCGCGGCTTCGGCGAAGACATGAAGCTCCTCCACGAGGAGAGCGCCGCACTCGACACCGAGCAGCGCGATCTCTTGCTCGGCATCCCGAACACCCCGCACGAGCAGTGCCCGCACGGCACCGATGCCGCCGCGAACCCCGAACTCCGCGCGTGGGGCACAAAGCCCGCATTCGCCTTCCAGCCGAAATCGCACGTCGAACTCGGCGAAAATCTCGGCCTTTTCGACTTCAACCGCGCGACGAAAATCGCCGGCCCGGCATTCACCTGCTACACCGGCCCCGGCGCACGGCTCGAACGCGCGCTCATCAATTTTCTCCTCGACACACACACGCGCCCCGGCGGCTACACAGAGATCGCCCCGCCGCTCCTCGTGAACGCCGACGCGCTCATCGGCACCACGCAGCTCCCAAAATTCGCCGACCAGCTCTACCACTGCCCCGAGGACAACCTCTACCTCGTCCCCACCGCCGAGGTCCCCGTCACAAATCTCCACCGCGAGGAAATCCTGAAGCTCGATCAGCTCCCGCTGAAATACGCCGCCTACACGCCCTGCTTCCGCCGCGAAGCCGGAGCCGCCGGCCTAGGCACGCGCGGGCTCATCCGCATGCACCAGTTCGACAAAGTCGAACTCGTGAAAA
This sequence comes from Verrucomicrobiota bacterium, assembly GCA_014189875.1. Classification (GTDB taxonomy): domain Bacteria; phylum Verrucomicrobiota; class Verrucomicrobiia; order Chthoniobacterales; family Chthoniobacteraceae; genus SXWH01. The sequence continues at coordinate 13,917 of BJFP01000003.1, forward strand.
TCTGCCACCCCTCACAGAGCATGGCCGAATTGGAACTGCTCACCGCCGACGCCGAACGCATCCTGCAAACCCTCGGCCTGCACTACCGCATCATCGAACTCTGCACCGGCGACCTCGGCTTCGGCTCCACGAAAACCTACGACATCGAAGTCTGGGCCCCCGGCCAGGGCAGCTACCTCGAAGTGTCGAGTTGCTCCAATTTCGGCGACTACCAAGCCCGCCGCATGGCGCTGCGCTTCAAGGACGAGAACGGCAAAAACCAATTCTGCCACACGCTTAACGGCTCCGGCACCGCGCTCGCCCGCCTCTACGTCGCGCTCCTCGAAAACCACCAGCAGCCCGACGGCACCATCGTCATCCCCGAGCCGCTGCGCCCATATTTCGGCGCGGAGAAAATCGGGTGAGGCGTCGTCGCCGGAACTGCGCGTTATAGCATTTCAATAAAATGGATACAGCGTGTCCACGGTCTCCTTGGCGTCGCCGATGATGATGAGGACTTTGGGTTTCGGTGCGTTCATGCGCGGAGTGTTGTGATTTGAAATGTGTGACCAAGGACGAGTGCGGCATCACGCGAGGATCTGCCGGATCACCTTGCCATGCACATCCGTGAGCCGGCGCTGGATGCCGTTGTTGTAAAAGCTCAGCTTCTCGTGATCGAGTCCGAGCAGGTGCAGCGCAGTCGCGTGGAGATCGTAGCAATAGGCGGGATCCACGGCGGCCTTGAAACCGAGTTCATCGGTCTCGCCAAATGCGGTGCCGCCTTTGATTCCGCCGCCCGCGAGCCATGCGGTGAATGCGCCGGGATTATGGTCGCGCCCCTTGCCCTGCGCTGCGGGCTGGCGGCCAAATTCCGTCGTGCAAATGACGAGCGTGCTTTCGAGCAGGCCGCGTGATTTCAAATCGGTGAGCAGCGCGGCCGCGCCCGTGTCGAGGACCGGCCCCCAGTATCCGTGGTCGCGCACGATGTCCTCGTGGCTGTCCCAGTTTGGCCGGATCTTTTTGGCCACCGTGTTTTCTGCGCCGCAGAAAATCTGCACGAAGCGCACGCCGCGCTCCACCAGCCGGCGGGCGAGCATGCACTGGCGTCCAAACGGGCCGATGTCCTCATGCCCGATCGCGTAGAGCTTGCGCGTCGCGTCGCTCTCGCCGCGCAGGTCGGCAGCTTCGGGCGCGCTGAGCTGCAGGCGCGCGGCGAGTTCGTAAGCGGCGATGCGCGCATCGAGTTCGCTGTTGCCCGAACGCGCGGCGGCGTGCTCGCGGTTTAGCGTCTGGAGAAAATCACGGCTGACCTGCTCGGCCTCGCCGCGAAGATTGCTGAACTCCTTCGGCGGAAAAAGATCGGCGATGGGCGGCTTGCCCGCATCGGTCTGCAGCGTGGTGCCCTGATGGATGGCGGGGAGGAATCCTGCGCCCCAATTGATCACACCGCCCGGCGGCAACCCGCGCGGATCGGGCAGGACGACGAATGCCGGAAGCTCGTCACTTTCACTCCCGAGCCCGTACGTGACCCACGCGCCCATGCTCGGGAAGCCGGGCAGGATGAAGCCGCTGTTCGCCATGAACATCGCCGGGCCGTGCAGTGCGCTCTTGCTCTGCATCGAGCGGATGAACGCGATGTCGTCCACGCGCTCCGCGAGCTTCGGGAAAAGATCGCTCATCCAGCGCCCGCACTGCCCGTGCTGCCGGAACGGCCAGTAGCTGCCCTGGCAGTTGCCCGGCTTCGATGCGAAGAACGTGAGCTTGCCGTCGGGATCGAATGACTTGCCTTGGCGCTTCGCGAGTTCCGGCTTGTAGTCCCACGAGTCCACATGGCTGAGCCCGCCGGGGCAGAAAATCTGGATCACGGCCTTCGCCTTCGCCATGTGGTGCGTGCGCTTCGGTGCGAGCGGATTCGTCGCCGCCTGCGCATCATTCATCATCGCCGCGAGCGCGACACCGCCGAGCCCGCCACCGAGCTGCGAGAGGAAATCGCGGCGCGTGACGAAGCGCTTTCGTTGTCCGCAGGGGAAGGCGTGGTTCATGGTTCAGTCGAGATACAGGAACTCGTTTGCATTCATCAGCGCACGGCACAGCGCGAAGAGTCCCTGCGCGGCGACGAGCGTGGCGGCGGCGCGGGCTTCGGCGGCAGTCGGCTCACGCTGGAAAGCGAGGGAAAATGCGCGCGTGATCGCAACCTCGCGCGAGGCGGTTTCATTTTCCGCGCGAGTCGCAAAGTGCCGCGCCTGCTGGAGCGTGAACTCGTTGTTGCTCAACGCGAGCGCCTGCAGCGCGGTGGTCGTCTGCACGCGCGCGGGCGTGAGGTTCGCCGGGTTCGGACAGTCGAGCGTGGACATGAACTGATGCGGCGTGGTGCGCACGATGAAGCGGTAGATGCTGCGGCGCCAAAGCTCCGGCTTGTCCGGCGTGATGTATTCGTAAATCGGCGCATAAGCTTCGGTGTAATTGAAATCGCGGAAGCCGGGGCCACCACGTTCGATGTTTAATTTTCCGCTCACTGCGAGCACCGCATCGCGCAGCGATTCCGCATCGAGCCGCCGCGGATTCTGCCGCCACAGCAGGCGGTTTGCCGAATCCACCGTAGCCGCCGACGGGAGGAGGCGGGCACTCTCGATTGCGGATTGCGAATTGCGAATTGCGGAAAGGTTCCCGCTGGCTGCCTCTGCTTTTCCGCGTTCGGGATCCGCCCGCCTCGTTCCGTCGGAGGCTACGGATGATTGCCGGTACGCCGCGCTCGTGCAGATGAGCCGGTGCATGTGCTTGAGCGACGAGCCGCCTTTCAAAAACTCGCCGCCGAGCCAGTCGAGCAACTCGGAGTGCGATGGCCTGTCTCCGCCGAGGCCGAAGTCGCTCGGCGTCGTCACGATGCCCTGGCCGAAATGGTGATGCCACAGCCGGTTCACAAGCACGCGGCGCGTGAGCGGATTCGCGGGATCCGTGATCCATTTTGCAAGCGCAGCACGGCGTTCGCCCTCGGGCGTAGCGTTGGTTCCAAAATCAACCGCCGCGTGCTTCGTCCACGCGAATGCGCCGGGCGTGACTTCCTGCTGCGGATCCTCGGGGTTGCCGCGGCCCTGCACTTTCACGGCTGGCGGCAGCGGCTCGCTGATGGTCGCATACACTTTTGTTGGGACGGGCAGGGCTTTGTTCACGCCTCCGAGTGCGGCGGCTTGTGCGCGAAGGTCGTTGAGCTTTTCCCGCGAGGCAGCGGCGGGCTTCGACTCGTTCATCGCAGGCGCGAGTCGCGCATCGCCGAGGAAAAGCAGATCGCTGCTGATGCCATCGCCTCCATCGGTCGCCACCAAGGTGAGCGTCTTCGCGTCGGCGGGAATCTCGATGTCGAGGTGCGCACTCTCAGTCTTCTTCATCATCAGCCGCTGGAAGCGCTCCGTGGTGTCCACGAACACCGTGAAGTCTGCGAGCGTGTTCGCCGCATTCGCTGCCGCGCCAAAGCCGAGTTCAGCGGTGAAGCGCATCGCCTTCAGTCCGTTCGCCGCGCGGATTTTTGCGAGGTCGAATGTGATGCCGCTGTTCGCGTGCAGTCCGAGAATCGAATGATCCTTCGCGGCAAAATCCACGCCGTTGATCGCCGTGCCGGGCTGTGCATTCAGAGGCCCGTTGCGAATCGCGTCCCACGTGTGACCGCTTGTCTCCGGCAGTTTTACTTCCTGCTTGAGGGCGACCGGCACCGGATTGCGGCCATCAGGCACGAAGACCCACTGCACGAAGCCGAGCGGGTTCGGTTCAAATTTTTGCAGACGGTTCGCTGCGATGTCGCGATGGTAACCGAGCACCGCAGTCACCGGCGTGCCGTCGCGCAGACTGATCCCCCGTCCTTTCACACCCATGCCGTGGCCATCGCCGCCGCCCACCATGTCCGCGAGATCGAGTCCTTCGCCGGAGAGCTTCGCGATCTCGGAACGCACCTTCGTGCGTTCCTTTGTCAGCCGCGCATTTTCATCCGCGATGCGCTTGGTCTCGAGCGCATTCACTTCGCGTTCGCCGCGTTTCACGCCCGCGAAGACGGCCCACAGGCGGTAATATTCCTGCTGCGTGATCGGGTCGAGCTTGTGGTCGTGGCAGCGCGCGCAATTGATCGTGATTCCCATCGTGGACGTGATGACCTGCGTGACCATGTCGTCGAGATCGCCCGCGCGTGCGGCGCGCTTCAGCACGTCGCTTTTCGTCTCCACCTGTCCAACAAAATCCCACGGCCCTGCGGCGAGAAATCCCGTCGCAATGACTAACTGCGGATCGCCCGGCGCGAGCACGTCGCCCGCGATTTGCTCGCGGAGAAAACTGTCGTACGGCTTGTCCGCATTCAGCGACTCGATGACGTAATCGCGATACCGCCACGCATCCGGGCGGAGCATGTCGCGTTCGAAACCGTGCGTGTCCGCGTAGTGCGCAATGTCGAGCCAGTGCCGCGCCCAGCGTTCGCCGTAGTGCGGCGAGGCGAGCAGTTCATCCACGAGCTTTTCGTAAGCGCGCGGATCGCGATCCTTCACAAACTGCTCCACGCGTTCCGGTGCCGGCGGCAGCCCGTGCAGATCGAAGCTCAACCGCCGGATGAGCGTGCGGCGATCCGCCTCGGGCGACATCGCGAGCCCCTTCTCCACGAGCTTCGCGCGGATGAAACCATCAATCGAAGCGTCCGTCGGAAATTCCGTCCGCACCGGCTGCACGGCCCAATGCTGCAGCCGCTTGTCCACCGCCGCCGCGCGGTCCGCATCATTCTCCGGCCACGCGGCGCCAGCCTCGATCCACGACTTCACCGCAGCGATCTGCACCGCGGTGAGCGCATCGCCTTTCGGCGGCATCCGCTCGTCATTGTCCGTGCTCGCGATGCGTTTGAAAAGCGAGCTTCTCCCGGCATCGCCCGGCACGATCACCGGGCCGTCGTGCCCGCCCTTGAACGCAAACACCTTTGCATCGAGCCGCAGTTCGCCCTTCTGCTTTTTCGCACCGTGACATTCCTCGCAGCGCTCGCGCAGCAGCGGGCGGATGTCCTTTTCAAAGTCAGCGGCGTGCGCTGTGCCGGTCGCCGCAAGAAACAGTGGAAGAAACCGTTTCATGGAAAACCGGATCGTGTTTGCGGAATGATGAAGTCAGCGGATCACCGCGCGCCGCTCACTTCACGCCCATGAGGTGCTTCAGGATGTAAAGCTCGAGCGCCTCGTAGTCGCGCGCTTCGCGGAACTGCTGCACGAGCTTCGCATTCAGCGAGCGCGACTTTTCCACGAGGTGCAGGAAAAGCTCGCGGCTGTTTTTCAGATGATCCGTCACGGGGCAGCCGCGCTGGGTGCGCATCGCTTTCACGTCGAGCCCGATGAATTCGCCGCGCTTCCCGTAGCCGGATTCTTCGAGCACGCGGACCTGGTTGAACCCGACGCGCAGATTGGCGCCGCCAAAATTTTTGTCCTGATCGTATTTCAGCCCGTTCTGGTCGTTGAGGTGGACGCTCGCGAGCTTGTCGTGCGCTAGCGCGAAGGCCATTTCGTCGCTCGGGTCGAGGCCCGCGAGCAGCGCATGTGCGCTCTCGATGAGGCCCTTCACGCGCTTGTGATCCTTGGATGCGTAGGAAAGCGTGAGCGCGTGGCCGATGGTCGGCACGTAGGCTTGGTCCGTCGGTTCGTTCGGCTTCGGCTCGATCCAGATTTCGATTGTTGAGTCGTAGTCGAGGATCGCATTCACGGTTTCGAGCAGCCGCTGATACGCGAGCCGCGCGTCCTTCGCCTCGCGGATGTAGCTGCCCTCGCGCGCAAGCCAGAGCACGATGGCATTGCTGTCGATCGCCCGCGCGATATCCACGGATTTGCGCGTGCGATCCCATGCATAGGCGCGATCCTTCGCGCTGTTCGAGGTGTAGCAGCCGTCGGTCGTCTGCCCGGCGAACCACAGCCGTGGTGCGACGAACTCCGGCGTGAGACCGTGGTTGCCGAGCATCTTTTTCACGGCGGCGCATTTTTTCATGACCTGCGCGGGTGAAAGCGCATCCAAGCCCGGCACCACGTCGTCGTCGTGAAATTGCACGCCCTCGAAACCGAGCGGACGGTAGAGCGCGAACTTTTTCTCGTGCGGAAACGCCTTGCGCGTCTCGCCGCCGAAAGGGTCCGCGCCTTCGCTGATGTTCCAGGGGCCGAATGAAAAACGATACTGTGTGGGTTTGGTCTTGCTCATGTGGAGAGGTGGTTTTGCAAAGCGTGGCGTGCGGGGCTTCTTAGGATCGGGGGATGCGGTGAGTGACTCACCTTGTGCCGCTACTGTGCCGGAGCGCTTTGGGGGCGCGCGGTGATCTGTGCGTAGTAGTCGGCCCCGCAATGGGTCTTCATCTTCGCGTCATAAGCATAGCGCACCTGCAGCACAAGACCAAATGAACAGGGCTCACGCATCTAAATCCCGGCGGACTATAATTGCTATCACTGTGCTCTTAAGGTCGGTTCTGAAGCACGCTTGGGATGCACGCTCTCAAACTCACATCCACCAAGCGAACCGATCTCCTGAGCATCCTGCGTGAACTGCCCGATCCGCGCGTCGAGCGCACCCGGTTGCACAAGTTCGAGGACATCCTGGTCATCGCCATCTGCGCGCTGCTCTGCGGGGCGGAGAGCTTCGAGGACATGGAGCTTTTCGGCGACACCAAGCAAGGAGCCGTGGCTGCGCACTTTTCTGGAACTGCCCAATGGCATCCCCAGCCACGACACCTTCAACCGCCTCTTCGCCGCGCTCGACTCGGCAGCGCTTCCTGGATGCGTTCATGCGCTGGACGCAAAGCCAGCGCACCGCGCAGGCCGACGAGGTCGTCGCCATCGGCGGCAAGGCGCTGCGCCGCATGGACGACAAGAGCAACGAATCGAGCGGAGCGAGATAGCCAAAGGGCGGAGCCTTTGCCCGAAGGGCAGCGCCGGAGCGGCAATGCCTGACTGATAGTCGGAGAGCGGATGCGAGAAGGAGAAATCGGAAGGACTGCTGCCGGAGGAGCATGAGGAATTGGAGCGTTCGACGGAAGTGGAACGCGTGCTGAGTCTCGCAAAGGCCAGGGCACGGGCACGGCTTGACCAGCGTGCAGCGTGAGCCGGACGCGGATCCCAGCGGCGCTCCGCGAGTCAGTCAGGCGGCGGGCTCAAGGGCTTTGCGTGTATTGTCTCTTGTATGAGGCGGATGGCATCCAAGGGATTTCCCCTTCCCCCCGCTAGCCGGGTCGCACGGCCGTGTATTGGGAGCAGATGCCGAGTTCGACGCGGCGCTTCACGTTTTGGAAACCTGATTCAGCCAGTGCCGTGAGGATCACGTCGGGCGGCACACAGGCATCAATGGTCTCCCAGTAGTAGGCCATCATCTCGCTGGCATCCTTGCTGCCGGTGACGATGCGCGAAATCCAGGGCAGAACATTTCGAAAATAGAGCCGGCTGAATGCCATGCCGAGGCGGCTGGCTGGCTTGGAAATCTCCAGGATCAGCAGCCGGCCGCCCGGCTTGAGCACGCGGCGATACTCGGCAAAGGCGACTGCCAAGTCCTCGACGTGGCGCAATGCGTAGCCCATCGAAAGAAAATCGAATGCCGCGTCTGGCACGGGGAGCTGCTCGGCGCGGCCCAGCTTGAATTCCGCAGGCACGTGTTTCCGCGCCTCGGTGATCATGCCTTCACTCGGATCGACGCCGACCACATGGCCATTGCCGGCGAGGATGTCGAGGATGGCCCTGGTCACCGCGCCGGTGCCGCACGCGACATCAATGACGTTCATGCCGGGCTTCAGTCCGGCGAGTTTCAGTGAGCGTTTGCGATGGAAATGACCCGTCCCGAGAAAACCGACGTTGGCCACCCGGTCGTAATGGGGCGCACTCCGGTTGAAAAGATCGCGCACGTAGGCGTGCTTCTCGCGGTCTTCCTGGTAGCGGGTGGTGATCGGCTGGTGCGGGGAGTTCATCGGGTTGGTGGGCGGGACAGTGGCTGGCGCAACCGGCGCGGTCAAAGGCCAGTCGCGGCGATATGGAACCCGCGACCGGGCCTATTTTTGGATTTCCATCCGCATCGGCGAGGCTGGGGTCGCTCACCGGGTTCTTCGGCTTGAGCACCGTGAAGACGCCGAGCAGCAGCAGCACGGTGGATTCGATCCGGGAGGCGGCGCTCGCGACGCTTCCCCGTTTCATTTCGTTGCCGGCCTTTTCTTCCCCTTTGAAATCGCGCTCTCGGTGATCGCGATAATCGCCGGGTGCGTGAGCCGCCGTTCGGCGGTCACCGCGTAGAACCTGACCTCCATGGCGCGTGAACTGCCGATCGAGACAAAGCCGTAGCGCTCGATGGCCTCCGCAGCGGCGGACGTGGGAATCGCCACGAATCCGCAGCTCTCGGAGGCGGCGATCTTTGCAAGCGCCCCGTCTTCGAACTCCGCGACGATGCGCGGCTCGATGCCCTCGGCCCGGAACCACTTCTCCAGTTCGCGCCGGACGTTGCAGTTCTGCGTCGGGAAAATCGCCGCGACACCGTGCAGGTTGCGCGGGAAGCGGCCTGTGAGCGTCCTCGCGAAATCCGGCATTGCGAGGAAGGTGATGCCGGTCGTGCCCACGGGATGATTGAACAGCCGGACGCCATGACCGGAGGATGCCGGCTCATCGGTAAGGACGACATCGAGCCGATGCGTTGCGAGTTGCGCCGTGAGGTCCGCCAGCTTGCCCTCGTGGCAGGCGAGACGGATGTGCGGCCGGTGTTCCAGGATCGGGCGCAGGAGGTCGAAGCCCACCAGCTTCGGAAGCGAATCGACAAGGCCGGCCTGCAGACGGAGTGAGCGCGTGGTGGGTGCCTGCTTCGCCGCCCGCAGGACCTCGCCGCCGAGGGTGAAGATTTCCTCCGCGTAGCCAAGAACGAGCTGGCCGAACTCCGTGAGCACCGAGGAGCGTCCGCTGCGGCGGAAGAGATCCTCCCCGAGCGCGGACTCCAGGAGCTGGATTTGTGTGCAGATCGAAGGCTGGGACACGCGCAGCTTTTCGGCGGCCTGGCGGAGACTTCCCTCCTTCGCGACCGTCCAGAAGTAGCGAAGGTGGTGATAATTCAGGAATTCCAAGTCGGATGTGGATTCCATTTAATGAAAGTGTTCGTGTGATACTTGGTAATAGTCGAATCGGAGGATTTCAACGAATATCTTCATGCAAACAAGACCACTGCCATGAACATCCAATACCACCACCTCCATCATACTCCTTCGCCGTCGCTTACCTCGCTGATCGAGAGACAGTTTGGGATCCTCGGGAGGTCGCTCCGGATCGATGAGGCCCGGGTGACCATCGAGCGGCGTCTCGCTTCGAGCCCGGCTTTCCGGTTCAGTGCGCACCTTGTCACGCCGGGCCCCGATGTTTACGCCGAGGCGCTCGACCACACGCTGCGCGCCGCGGTTCACAAGACGGTCTCGGAACTGGAGGACCGCATCGCCAGCCGGAAGCGCAAGCAGATGGCTGTCACGCGTCATTGCGCCCGCGGAGCATCTTTGCGGGGCGGAAAATCCAGCGCCCGCTAGTCGCCATGAATCACCACCCTGTTCCAGTCGCCAGGGGAATTCCCCTCACCCAAAAACCACGAGGTGGCTCCGTGCTTGTTGCCTGCATGGACCACCTCGTGGAAGGCGGACTCGAGTGCTATGTCGAGAATGGCGCCCGCCTGCTGGAGCCGGCGGACATCGAAGTCATCGCACTCGGTTTGCAGGATCTCCCCGCAAGGATCAGCGCGCTCCCGGTGGAATGCGAGCGGCTCGGATATCAGCTCGAGCTGCTTGCCAGCCTGATCGAGCGACGGGACGCGTGGTTCCCGGAGACCGTTCGCCAGGAGACAGCCTTCGCGCTTCTCTACGCCGCGGATGAAATGGACCTGCTGCCGGACAGTAAGCCGGGCGTCGGTTACCTGGACGATGTCGCCGTCGCGGAAGTCGTCCTTTCCAGACACGCGGAGGTCTTCGAGCGCCATTGTGCCGAACTCGGTCAGGAATGGTCCGCCGTCCAGCCGCAGGCTCTTTTTTGAAACAACACAAGCACCAGAACAAACCCCGGAAACATCCCATGAAACGGTCATTCAAATTCGCACGCAGTCTCGGAAGCGACGGTCTCCTGCACGTCTCGTTCCTCCTCGTCCTCGCATTCATCCTGTCGGTCCACGGCTCGAGCCCGCGTGTCTTCGCCGGGGTCGGCTTCGTCCTCGCGCTTGTTGGCGCTGTGCTTGTGCACCGATTCGTCCAGCAGATGATGGCGCGCCAGGTTGCCGTCGCGACGGTGCCTGTCGGCCCCGTGGCGTGTCCGGCGCGGATTCCGGAAAAGCCGGCGCAGGAACTCCGTGTGTCCTGTCTGTCGCTGACCGGTCGTGAAATCCCGTCGGCCGTGGCGAAGTCGTCCACCGGCGACATCGCGGTGCGCGAGGTGATGCTCACCGATTTCCAGACGCTTTCACCGGATGACACGCTTGGCGAAGCCACGCACCTGCTCATGGGAGGTTCACAGGAGGATTTCCCCGTCGTGGATTACTCGTGCCTCGTCGGCGTGCTGACCCGCGACCGCCTTTTCGAAGCACTGCGCAGCGAGGGCGAGTCAGCGCTCGTTCGCGACACGATGGAGCGGGACTTTGAGACCGCGCAGCCAAGTGATCGCCTGGATGAAGTGCTTGTGCGGACGGAATCCAGCCCTGCCGCCCTGCCGGTGATCAGCGGCGGCCGCCTCATCGGGATGCTCACCGAACAGAACATCAGCGAACGCCTGATGATTCGCGCTGCGCTCACGAGCCGGCGCCATACCTCCTCACTCCCCGACGGCTCGTCCCAGTTCTGACCGTTAGCAATCGCCCACAGCCCGCGCCCCGTGCTCGTCGTGCGAGCCAGCGAGCATGAGTTCATTAAAACCAAACCGTCCCTCCTTGGAAAATCCGCGCCCTAGCCGTTCCTGATGCCATGAAAGCTATCGTCATCGCTTACGACGGCTCGGAATGCTCCGAGGCCATCTTCACCGAGCTTCAGCACGCCGGTCTGCCGCCCGGACTCGACGCGCACGTGGTCTCCGTCGCGGAACTGTGGGCGCTCACCGCAGCCGATCCGGCCATGTGGGCACCGATGTCGGCAGACCCCCCGGTCGTGCGCTCTTCCGAGGCGGAGAAACTGGAGGCACTGCAGCGGGCAAGCGCGCTCGCCGAGCAGGGAGCCGCACGTTTGCAGGCGGCCTTTCCAGCGTGGTCGGTGGTGCCGGCGGGAACGGTCGGTTCCGTGGCCCACGCCATCGTGCAGCGGGCGCGGGAAATTTCCGCGGACATGATCTTCATCGGATCGCACAGCCGCACCAAGGTCGGGCGTTTCTTCCTCGGCAGCGTCTCGCAGAAGGTGGCCACGGAGGCGAAATGCTCGGTGCGCATCTGCCGCCCGCGCCCGCTCTCGGGTGCCGCGCCGCGACTGCTCGTGGCCGTGGATGGCTCGCTCCCGTCGCACGCCGCGGTACGCGCCGTGGCGGAGCGCGCCTGGCCGGCGGCCACGGTGGTGGCCACGGTTGTCGTCATCGAACCCGCGCTCCGCGCGGCGATCGAGGTTCCGCCGGAGTTTTCCGCCGAATACCGGCGTCAGCGCGATGCGACGCTCGACTGGCTCGAAGCCGTGGCCACCGCCGCCCACCGCCAGCTCGAAATCCCCGGCCTCGTCCCCGAACGCCACACGCTCGACGGCGAGCCGAAATCCACGCTGATCGAGTGGGCGGAACGCTGGCGCGCGGACTGCCTTTTCATCGGAGCCTCCGGCCTGCAACACGCCGACACCGCAACGCTCGGCACGGTGGCCTCGGCGCTGGCCGTGCGCGCCCACTGCTCGGTGGAAATCGTGCGCCCATGACCGCCACGCCCTTTCTCGAAGAACAACGCAACCACACAAACCCATGCCCACGACCAGCAAACCGAAATCCAAAAAGACCACGGCTCCAGCCACGGCTGCGGCCCACGAAATCAGATCCATCCGCCTGAGCCTGCATAGCCCGGAGGCACACACCGTCTGCCTCGCGGGCAGCTTCAACGACTGGCAGCCCGACCATCTCCAGTCCGACGCCGAGGGGAAATGGAGCATCGAACTGAGCCTGCCACCCGGCGACTACGAATACCTCTTCGTGGTGGACGATCGTTGGCTGCCCGATCCCGCGTGCGCGGAACGCCAGCCCAATCCCTTCGGCGGCGAAAACTCGGTGTTGCGTGTGCCGACAAACAGCCGTCCCTGAACGTCCGGCACTCGAACAGGCAACCTTCTCAACCAACATTCTCGCCACCGTCTTCCACGGCGTGAATGACATCCGCGTCGATTCCGTGCCCAAGCGGCTCGCGCTGAATCACCCGCTGGCGCTCGCCCTGCTCTTCGCCCCGACCCATGCATTGCCTCGCACGGCTCGCCGCGCCCGTCCCGGTTCTGACCGTTCCCGGTGCGGCGGGCGCGAAAGAAAATTCCTGCAGCGACTGGGAGCGCGACTTCCGGGGGCGGAATCTTCCCGTCGGATCGTGGCCGCGAAGGCTCCCGGGTCGCGAATGGGCGACATTTGGGCCGATTCGACGTCTGAAAGGACGAGGGCGCAGAAAGTCCTTCAGCGTCCAGATTGACTGATGATTGTCGAACAACCGATTGCTGATTGCAGAGGTGTTTCCCTTCGTGGAACACGCCTCATCCTTCGGAAATGAAAAATCGATTCCTCTTCAATCGTCAATCCATGCTGCTTGCGCCGACTTGTTGCGCCCGCGTCTGAAAGACCCTTTTCGACATCAAGCAGGAGGGGCCGCGATGAGCTCTCGTGCGCATCCCTCACCGCCCCTCCAGCGCCACCACCGTGTTGTGCCCGCCCATGGCGACGCTGACATTGAGGACAATCGCGCCAGGCGGCAGCGGCAGGGCGCGCTCCGGCAGCGCAAAGCCGCCGGGGGGCGCAGTGAGGCCGCGCGGATTCGGTGGCAGCCGGCCTTGACGCATCGCATCCGCCAGCAGCGCGGCCTCCAGGGCTCCGCTGGCGCCCAGCGAGTGCCCGGTGAACGGTTTTAGCAGATGCAGCGACGGTTTTGACGCGGCCGCCGCCCATGCGCGGCCCAGCGCCGCAGCCTCCGCACGCGCGTGGGAGGCCGTGCCGTTGGCGTGCGGGCAAATCGCGGCGATGGGACGCCCGCCCAGCTCCTCGCGGGCTTTTTCGAGGCAGCGGGCCAGCCCCGCGCCATCCTCCGGCGCGCCCACGATGTCGTAGGCATCGGAGGCGCTCCAGCAACCGGCCACACGCGCCCACACCGGCGTCTCGGAGCCCAGCGCGTCCTCGCGCTCGATCAGCAGCACCGCCCCGGCCTCCGCGGGAGCAAACCCGGTTGTTAGCGGCGAATACGGATCATTGAGCGAATCGCGGCCCAGCAGGCCTGTTTCATCAAACGATGCCAGCAGCGGCTCCACCAGCGGCAGATCGACCGCCACGACCACCGCGTGCGACACACGCCCCATGCGTACCAACATCCACGCCAATCCCAGCGCATCGAGACCCGACGAGCAGCCGTTGGAGAGCAGATGCGCGCCACCGTGGATGCCCAGGTCGATGCTGACAGCGGAGGCGATTTCGCCGTGGAGATTGTTGCTGGCCGCGTAGATTTTCCGGCCCTTGCGCCCCGGCCACGGCGCCAGCCAGCCGGCCATGTTTCCACGACTGCTACCCGCCACCACGCAGGCGTCCGCAAGCTGCGCCGGCGTCCAGCCGCGCCGCTCCACCGCGCGCCGCGCCAGATGCACCGCCAGCGCGCTGGCCGGCCCATAACGGCGGCTGCGCATCAATTCGCGATCTGGAATCCACCCGGCGCGCAACTCCGGCCAGCGCGTCTCCGCATCAAGCTCCCTCAGCGGCCGCAGTCCCGGCTCGCCGGACATGACCCGCTCCCGCACCGCCTGCAAATCATTCCCCAGGCAGCACGCGGCCTCCGCGCCGGTGATGGCGACGAAACTGGCAGGCGTGGCGGGAATCATGAAGGGCGGCGAGCATCCCGTGTGCGGGTGTCGTTTCAAGTTTCATGTTTCATTTTGCAAATGGAAGTAGGCACTGACTGATTAAACCTCTGAGAAATTCCACGGAACAAGCGGAGGAGGAACCACGGATGGCACGGATGAAAGAATTCTCCTCAGAAAACCATCCGTGCCATCCGTGAAATCCGTGGTGAATTTCTTCCTCATCCGAGTGATCCTGATTTTTGCACAGGTCTCAGATTGTCGGCCCCGCATTTGCGATGTGAACATTTCGTCAAATAATACGTGTAAGTAGCAATTGACTCCGCGCTCCGAATCCTACCAACCTGCTTCACGCTGCGAAAACCACGCGCCTTTCTGCTCCCATGAAAATCCGCCTCGCTCCTTCCCTCGCCCTCGCCGTCGCCGCCTCACTGTGCATCGCGCACGCGGCAAAGAAACCGCTCAAAGGCCAGCCCACCACCGAGGCTGCGCCCGCAAAATCCGGCTCCGTCACAGGCTGGCTCGCGTGGCGCGGGCCTTCGCAGAATGGCACTTCGCCGGAGACCGGATTGCCGGACAAAGTGGACGCAAAAGCTCCGCTGTGGGCCGCGGATTGGCCGGGGCAGAGCACGCCGGTGATCGCGAATGGCCGGCTCTACATCAATGGCTACACGGGCGACGGGCCGGATCTGCGCGAGGGCACGACATGCTTCGACGCGGATACGGGCAAGGTGATCTGGCAGCATTTCCAGAATGATTTCCTGAGCGACACGATCTATCTGCGCTATTCGACCTCGTCGCCGACGATCGATCCCGAGACGGGCAATGTCTTCGTGCAGGCCACGCAGGGCGTGCTCACGTGCTTTTCGCCGGATGGAAAAATCATCTGGCAGCATTCGATGATGGAGGAATTCGGGCGGCTCACGTTCCCGAATTCGCGCACCTCGACGCCGGCGATCGATCGCGAACTGGTCATGACGCGCGGCGTGACGAGCGGCTGGGGCGCGGCTGGCCCGGCGGGCGACCGCATGTATGCGTTCGACAAAAAGACCGGCGAACTCGTCTGGATGGCGTCGCCCGCGGACCGCCCGCAGGACAACACCTTTTCGCAGCCGACGTTCTCATTCCTCGAGGGCAAGCGCGTGCTTTACACCGCGTGCGGCGACTCTTCAGTTGCGTGCATCAATGCGCGCACGGGCGACGCGCTGTTCCGTTTCCCCGCGGCGAAGGCGGGCGCGAAGGGCGGCATCAATGCCTCTCCGATCATCTACAAGGACTCGCTCATCCTCGCGCACGAATCGGAAAATGTGGACACAACCGAGGTGGGCCGCACCACCGCGTATCGCATCCCGAAGAGCACCGACACCTCGGCCGCCGTGCCGCCTCCCGGCGTGACGCTGCCGCCGGGCATGAAGCTTTTTTCGCCGAAGGAACTTGAGCTGTGGCGCAATCCGCTCGGCAATCTTGCATCGTCGCCGTGCCTCGTCGGCGACACGCTGTATGAAGTGACGGGCGTCGGCGAACTCGCTGCGGTGAACGCTGCGACGGGCGAGGTGAAATGGAGGAAAAAACTCGGGGCCGAGCAACGGCAGTCGTCGCCATTTTATGCGGATGGAAAACTCTACGTCGCATTTTACATCGCCGGCACCGATGCGAGCGCGGCGGGCGGTGACAATGAAGTGGGCAACGGCGAGCTGTTCGTTTTCAAACCCGGCGAAAAGGATGCCGAGCTGCTCTCACGCACGAAGCTCACAGGCCGCTGCTTCGGCTCGCCGATCGCATACAACGGCAAGCTCTACGTGCAGACCGACAAGAAGCTCTACGCCTTTGGCAAGAAGGGCGACAACGCGGGCGCGAAGTCCGTCGCGTGGAAGGATGATGGTCGCTGGCCGGAGAAGGCGGGCGAGCCTGCGAAGCTCCAGATCATCCCGAACGAATCACTGCTCCGCCCCGGCCAGAGCGCGAAGCTCCGCGTGCGTGCGCTCGATGCGAATGGCTTCACGGCAAACGAAGCCGTGGATGTGAAGTCGGTGAAATTTGAGACCTACATCCCGCCGACCGCGCTCGTGAAGGCGAAGATGACCGGCGCTGTCGTGGACGGCGCGCTCACTGCGGAAAAGGCGACGTCGCCGAGCGCGGGCGCGTTCATGGGCACGATGAAAGTCGGCGAGAAGGAAATCAACGGCACCTTCCGCGGCCGCGTGCAACTCGATCTTCCGATCAAGCTCGATTTCGAGAGCACCGAGCTGAAGGAAAAGACCGGCCCCGGCCTCGGCAACGAGCCGACCGCGCTCGTCTCGCCCGGCCCCGGACTTCCCGCGCCGCAGCCCGGCCCGACGAATTGGAACGTGATCGAGCCGGTGACGGAATTTTCCTACCCGCCGCTGCCGTGGACCGGCGCGCGCTTCCGCTTCGAGGTGCGCAATCTGCCCGGCGGCGGCAAGGCGCTGTGCAAGACGATCGACAACAAACTCTTCCAGCGCGGCCAGGTCTTCATCGGCCACCCGGACATGCACAATTACACCATCGAGGCCGACGTGATGAGCGAGGGCAACAAGCGCAAGATGTCCGACATCGGGCTCATCAACCAGCGCTACCTCGTCGTGCTCCGCGGCAACGCGCGCGAGATCGAGCTGAGCAGCAACCTTGAGCGGATCAAAGTGGTCGCACCCTTCGCCCTCACGCCGAACGAGTGGTATCACCTGAAAGTGAAAGTGGACGTGGCGAAGGACGGCAGCGGCACGGTGCGCGCATCGGTCTGGAAAAAGGGCGACGCGGAACCCGCGACGCCGACAATCGAATTCAAGCACAAGCACGCACACCAGAGCGGCTCACCAGGATTTTTCTCGATGACGCCGCAGGAGCAGCGCGCGTGGATTGACAACATCGAGGTGAAGGCGAACTGAGCAATGATGCCGCCGACGCTGGCCACGCGACTGGGGACTACGACGCACATTTCCGCGCTGCTGCGGAAAGCTGCGCGCCTCGGCTTGCGCACGCCGGCCGATCTGTCGGCGCTCGCGGTGCAGCGAGGGTGTCGGCACTACTGGCACGACGGAATCCCCGAGCAGGAATCGGTGGGCTGCGATGATTTCACAAACGAGGAACTCACGCTCGCGCTGCTGAATGTCGCGCTGCCATTCGACCCGAACGCGATTCGCTGCGGCGCTGCGATGGCGGGCGCAGAGGGGAATTCGCCGAAGCAACTCGCGTGGCTCGCGAAGCTCGAACGCTCCGAACAGGTGCTGCGCTACGTCGCCGAGTGCGGGAAAAAATTCGAGCCGGAGAATCCGTTTTGGACCGATCTGCTCGCGCTGCTGCCAGTCACGCCGCCGCCAAAGGAAGGCGCGCTGCCGCACCCGACGCGGTTTGTGGAAATGACCGGCTTCATTCCCGGCGTGGGCCGCAAGCTCGTGACGCAGTGGGAGCGTCCTCGAAAAAGGAAAATCGCCGCATGAGCAACGCGGCGCGAATCGTCACCACGCTCGACAGCCTGCTCACGAAAGAGGCGTCGCTCATTCTTTATGGCCGCGCCTCGATTGCGCTCGGCTTCGAGAATCCGCCCGAGGCCACGCTGCACTCGATGGACGTGGATGCGCTGCTCACCACGTCGCATGAATCCGCATTCGCCGAAGTGCCGGAGTTCTGGGTCGCGCAGGAAAAGCTGAATCAGATTCTCGACGACGAGGGCCTCTACATGACCCACATTTTTCCGGCAGACTTGGTCTTCCTCCGCCGCCAGTGGGAAAGTGAAATCCTCCCAGTGCTGCGCCCGCCGCTGAAATTCCTGCGCCTGTTTCGCCCCGCGACCATCGATCTGATCCTCACGAAGATGATGCGCGGCAATGACGAGCAGGACATGCAGGACGTGGACTTCATGATCCGCCACGACCGGATCACGCAGCAGCAGATCGAGGATGCCTTCCGCGATGCTGTGATCCCCGACGTCGTCGAGCTGCGCGACGCCTACGCCCTCGCAAAACCGACCGTGCTCGCGCTTGCTCAGAAAGCGGCGGCGGATGGGTTTTCACTCCCGCGCCGTTGATTTTTTTCACCAAACTCCAAACACCATGAACATCCGCACCTTCACCGCCGCCGCGTTTGCCGGCATCGCATTCACCTCTGTGCTCCGCGCCGACGACTGGCCCGCGTGGGGCGGCAGCGATCCGGGGCGCAACATGTATTCGACCGCGAAGGGCATCCCCGCCGTCTTCGGGCCGAAGGAGGCAAACAAGCAGGGGAAATTTGAAATCCAGTTCAAGAAGAACTCCGAGGAGATTGACATGGCGCAGACGAAGAACGTGCGCTGGATCGCGAAGCTCGGCTCGCAGACCTACGGCAACACGGTCGTCGCGTATGGCAAAGTTTACATCGGCACAAACAACGCGGGGATGCGCGACCCGCGCTTCAAGGACGACAAGTCCGTGCTGCTCTGCCTCGATGAAAAGGTGGGAGACCTCATCTGGCAGTTCACCGTGCCGAAGCTGCTCAGCGGAAAAGTGAACGACTGGGAATACCTCGGCTACCTCAGCGCGCCGTTCGTGGACGGCAACACGCTCTACTCGGTGACGAGCCGCTGCGAGGTCATCGCGCTGAATGCCGACGGGCAGAAAAACGGCAACAAGGGCACTTTCAAGGATGAGGGGCAATACATGGTCGGCCCCGGCAAGCCGAAGGTCGAAGTCACCGCGAAGGACGCGGACATCCTCTGGAAATACGACATGATGGACGAGCTTGGCGTCTATCCGCACAACGCGGCAAACAGCTCGCCGCTCGTGCTCGACGACAAGATCTACGTCTGCACCAGCAACGGCCAGGACTACTCGCACGTGAACATTCCCTCGCCGCAGTCGCCGAGCTTCATCGTGCTCGACAAGAAGACCGGCGCACTCATCGGCGAGGACGACGCGAAGATCGGCCCGCACATTTTCCACGGCCAGTGGACCTCGCCGAGCGCGGGGAAAGTGGATGGCAAATGGCAGATCTACTTCGGCGGCGGCGACGGCTTCCTCTACGGGTTCGATGCGAATCCGGTGAAGGAAGGCGACTCGAACTTCATGAAGACCGTGTGGAAATTCGATGTCGTCCCCGACGACTACAAGAAGGACAAGACCGGCAAGCCGTACAAGTATCCCGCGCCCGAAGGCCCAAGCGAAATCATCGCCACGCCCGTCGTGTACAAGGACAAGATTTTCGTCGCGTGCGGACAGGATCCTGAGCACGGCGAGGGTGTCGGCCGGCTCGTGTGCATCGATCCGAAAGGGCTCAAGGGCGACGCGACCAAGACCAAGGGCGCGCTCGTGTGGGAGTTCCGCGACATCAAGCGCAGCATCAGCACCGTCGCGATCGATCCTGCAACCGATCTGCTCTACATCGGCGACTACAGCGGCTTCGTATATTGCCTCGATTCCAAGACCGGCAAGCAGCTCTGGGTGCACGACACGCAGGCACACATCTGGGGCTCGCCGATGATCGCGGATGGAAAAGTGTTCATCGGCAACGAGGACGGCGACCTCTACGTCTTCGAGGCGAAGGCGGAGAAAAAGCTCCTCAACCAGGTGAACATGGGCGCGCCAATCCTCGCCACGCCAGTCGTCGCAAACGGCACGCTCTTCATCAACACGCAGACGCACCTCTTCGCCATCTCCGAGGGCGCGAAGCCGGAGGAGAAGCAGAAGTAGCCGCGCAGGCAGCGACGCACCGTCATGGCTAACACCACCTCCCCGCGGTTCACGACCACGCAGTGGCTCATCATCATCATCGCCTCGATCGGGTTTCTCTTCGACACCTACGAGCTGCTGATGACCCCGCTGGTCGCCGCGCCGGCAATCGCGGAGCTGCTGAATGTGCCGCTCAACAACTCGCTCGTGACGGACTGGGTCGGGCGGCTGCTGTGGATTGCCGCGCTGTGCGGCGGCGTATTCGGCCTGTGCGGCGGCTGGCTGGTGGACAGATTCGGGCGCAAGAGGGTCATGGCGGCGAGCATCTTCATGTACTCGCTGTCGCCATTCTGCGCGGCATACGCGACCACGCTGCCGACGTTCATCTTTTTCCGCAGCGCGACCTTCATCGGCGTGTGCGTGGAATTCGTCGCGGCGATCACATGGCTTGCCGAAGTCTTCCCCGATAAGAAACAAAGGGAACGCTGGCTCGGCATCACCCAGGCCTTTGCATCGCTCGGCGGTGTCGCGGTCACTGTGGTGAGCATCTGGATTTCCTCGCACGGCAAGGATCTCCCGCACATGGGCCTTCCGCTCAGCCTCGGCGCGACCGATCCCGGCTCGTGGCGCTATCTGCTGATGACCGGCATCCTCCCGGCCATCCCGATCGCCCTGCTGCTGCCATTCGTCCCCGAGAGCCAGGTGTGGAAAGATCGCCGCGCCGCCGGTTCTCTGAAACGTCCGAGTTTCGCCGCGATCTTCGCTCCGGAACTGCGCCGCGTCACGGTCGTCACGGCCATCCTTTCTGCGTGCGCGTACGGCATCGCATTCGGCGCGCTGCAAGTCACCGTCGCCCGCGTCACGCCCGGCCTGCCGGAGCTGAAGGATCAGGCAAAGACGCTCGTGCCGCTGCGCAAGGAAGCGGATGCGCTGAACAAGGAACTCAACGACCTCGACCAGAAGCTCGGCGCCGCAGCCGCAGCTTCGCCGGAGCGCAAGGCAATCGTCGGGAAGATCAAAGAGAACTTCGGCAAGCAGAAGCCCGCCAATGAGAAGGTGAAGAAGATGGCCGACACCGTGCAGTTCCGTCAGGAAATGGGCGGGCTCGTCGGGCGAATCCTGCTCGCGATCCTGCTCATCATCGGCATCAGCCGTGTGAAGCTGCTGAAGGTCTTCCAAGTGCCCGCGCTCGCGGTGCTGCCGCTCACGTACTTCATATTCTTCGAGAAAGGCGGGGAGCTTTTCCTGTGGAGTTATTTCGTCTGCGGCCTGCTCACCGTCGCGCAATTCAGCTACTTCGGAGAATACCTGCCAAAGGTTTTCCCAATCCATCTGCGGGGCACCGGCGGCAGTTTCGCCACGAATGTCGGCGGACGCATGATCGGCACCAGCATGGCCTTCGTGAACACCGCATGGCTCGCCCCGCTCATCGCGGGCGGCGCGCAGCTCGTGAAGCCGGCGCACATCGCACTCGCCGCGGGCTACATCGCCACCGCGATGGCCGTGATCGCCTTCCTAGTCGGATTTTTTCTTCCCGAACCTAAAGCAGAAATAACCGAATGAATTTAACCGCGAAGCAGCGAAGCGGCGAAGAAGTCAGACGATTGCAACTTCGCTCCTTCGCTTCTTCGCGGTTCACCTAAAACGCACCATGACCCAGCAAACACCCGAACAAGCCCAAGCAACCCTCGAAACCCATCTCCAGGAAATCCTCGCGTGGCATTTTTCGCCGGAGACCGGCTGCCCGTTCTGGCTCGAATGGGCGTCGAAGAACTTCGACCCGCGCAAGGAGATCAAGAGCTTCGCCGACATGGTGAAGTTCCCGCATTTCCAGGACGAATGGCTGCGCGACCTCCAGCCCGAAGTCTGGGTTCCTGCGAAATTCAAAGGCAAACCTTTCAACATTTTCGAGACCGGCGGCACCACCGGCATGCCCAAGCAACGCATCGGCTGGGAGGACTACAAGACGGACTACTCCGAGTTTTCCGAGAAAATTTCCGACGAGCATTTCCCGCGCGGCGGCGCGTGGCTGATGATGGGGCCGACCGGTCCGCGGCGTCTGCGTCTCGCCATCGAGCATCTCGCGCATGTGCGCGGCTCGTCGTGCTACTTTATTGATCTCGATCCGCGCTTCGTGAAGAAGCTGATCACGAACAAGCAGTTCGACGTGGCGAAGCAGTACATGGCGCACGTCGTGGATCAGGCGGCGATGATTTTGCAGCACCGGAAAGTGAGCGGCCTCTTCACCACGCCGAAGCTCCTCGAGGCGCTCGCGGAAAAGGTGGATATCTTCGAGGCTGGCATCCGCGGCTGCTTCTGCGGCGGCACCACGATGCTCCCGCAATACGTGCGCTTCATCGTCGAGGAAGTGCTGGAAAATCGCGTCGGCTTCTACCCCACCTACGGCAACACGCTCATGGGCCTCGCCGCCAGCGTGCCGCTCACGAAGGAGGACAATTTCTCCATCACCTACTACGCCCCGCAACCGCGCGCCGTGCTGCGCGTCGTGGACCCGAACAACACGGAAAAGACCGTGGACTACGACACATGGGGCCGCGTCGAGCTGACCACGATGACGAAGGAATTCTTCATGCCGCGCTTCCTCGAGCGCGACGAGGCGCTCCGCCGCAAACCGCGCGCGCCCTACGCATGGGACGGCGTCGCCGAAGTGCGCCCGTTCGGCGCGATGGAGAAGACGATCGTCGAGGGGGTTTACTGACCGCCTGCGGCGCGCTACCGTCCGCTCATGACTGCTGAACTCGCCGACACCCATTTCATTTCCGTCGAGGAATACCTCGAGGGCGAAGAGCGCGCGGAGCAAAAGCACGAATACCTCGCAGGCGTCGTTTACGCGATGGCCGGTGGAACGAAGGAGCACAGCGCGGTTGCCGCGAACTTGATCGGCCTGCTCCATGCCGCACTTCGCGGCCGGCCCTGCCGCCCGTACACGTCAGACCTCAAACTCCGCATCCGCCTCGCGGATCACACGCGCTTTTATTATCCCGACGCGCAGGTTGTCTGCCGCCCTTCGCCTGCTGGCACGGTTTTCCAAGACGAGCCTGCGGTCGTCTTCGAGGTCATCAGCGAGAGCACGCGGCGGATTGATGAGCAGGAGAAACGTGCGGCCTATCTCTCAATCCCGACGCTGAACGCCTACGTCCTTATCGAGCAGGATCATCCCGCCGCCACAGTCTGGAGGCGCACGGAGCACGGCTTCGTACGCGAGGATTACGCGGGCGCGGATGCCGTGGTTCCCTTCGACGACATCGGCGTCCGGCTGTCTCTCGCCGATCTCCGCGAGGGTCTCGCATAGACCGCCGCGCTTGCCCATCGCACTGCCGCGTGCGAGCTTTTCCAATAATCGCCATGAAACCCCTCGCCATTCTCATCCTCCTCGGCGCAGCAGCCGGCGCCGACGATCTCCTGCCGCAGTCCTTCGCGAAGGATCGCTATGTGAAGACGATCGCGAAGAGCCCGTTCATCCTTGAGATGAAGGCCGCCGAGCCGGAAGCGCCGAAGGTGAATCCTTTTCAAAATCTCTACCTGCGCGGCGTCGGCAAGGCGGACGGCAAGGACTACGTGCTCATCCAGAGCCTGAGCGATAATCACGCGATGAAGCCGTTCATCGCGAACGAGCCGGGCGAAGACGGGATCGTCGTGAAGCTTGTGCGGTTCGGCAGCAATTTCCGCGAAACAAGAGTGGTGCTCGAAAAGGGGCCGGACACCGGCGAGATCGGGTTCCAGGAGAACACCATCAATTCCCCGCCGGCCGCACCGAATGCCGGCCGCGGGCGCGCAGGAATGCCCGGTCAGGTTCCGAACACAGGCGTACCGCCGATGCCGATGCCCGTGCAGTTCAATGCAGCACGTTCATCGCAACCGCCCGCGCCCGTCACGAATCCCATCCCGCGCCCCGGCGGCAGCGCCATGCCGGCTCCGATGTTCGGGCAGCCTTCGACCGTCCCGCAGCCGCCGGTGAACATGTCGGTGAAGGGCCGCCCCCGACCGATCGGCAAGTGAGGGGCGCGGCGGAAGACGGAAGGCTGCTCCTCAGCTCCGCCCCGCGAGCTGTTCCCACAGTGCGCGCTCTTTCTCGCCGAGGCTTGTCGGCAGCAGCACTTTTGCCTCGGCAAAAAAATCGCCGCGCGTGTCTTTTCCCGACGGCAGGCCGCGGCCTTTGAGGCGGAATTTCTGCCCCGGCTGCGTACCCGCTGGAATCTTCATCTTCACCGTGCCATCCGGCGTCGGCACCTCGACATCGCCGCCGAGCACGGCGGCCCACACAGGCACCGGCACCGCGCGGATGAGATCGAAGCCGTCGGCGCGGTAGTCCACATGCGGCGCTAGTTTCACGATCAGGTAGAGGTCGCCACGTTCGCCGCCGCCGATGCCGTCCGCACCGCCGCCCGCGAGCCGGATCTTCTGCCCGGCGCGCACGCCGCGCGGGATGTTCACCGTCACCGTCTCCGTGCGGCCGCTGCGGTCGAGATTGAATGCCTTGCGCCCGCCCTGCAGCGCTTCCTCGATGTGGACGGGCAGCTCCAGCTCCACATCATTGCCGCGTTGCGCGAACGAGCCGAAGCCCGCCTTGCGTTTTTTTCCACCGCTGCCGCGGAAGAACGCCTCGAAGAAATCGCTGAATGAGCCGCCGCCGCCCCCGAAATCCATCCCGCCGCCCTGCTGCCAGCCCGGCGGCGGACCCTGCCGTCCGGGGCTGTTCCAGTCCGCGCCGAGCTCGTCGTAGCGCTTCCGTTTTTCCGGATCGCTGAGCACCTCGTTGGCCTCGTTGATCTCCTTGAATTTCGATTCGGCGGTCTTCTTGTCCTTCGCCACGTCGGGGTGATGCTGCCGCGCGAGCTTGCGGAACGCCTTGCGAATTTCGTCCTGCGTCGCTGTCTTCGGGACGCCGAGCACTGAGTAGTAATCCTTGAACTGCACGGGCCGATAAAAGCGGACGCGCCGCGCGATTCAACCACGCAGATGCGCCGCGCGAAATTCGATGCGAGACAAACAGGCCGGTGCGCCAACGGCGCGGCCCGCCCGGCCGTACGCAGCACCGGCATCCTCCGCAGTGCGAAGGATGCCGTGAAGTGGATGCTGCACCGCGTGCGGCGCGGCTGCGATCAGATGCTGTCGGCGCTGTATTCCCAGCCGCTGCGGTACTGCTTGCGCTTGATGAATGCGTTTGCCGCCTCGTTGTTGCCGACCTTGAGCGACTTCGAATCCCACTCGAGGCGCTTGCCGGGGAAGTGCATCGCGAGGCCGCCGATGAGCGTGACCTCCGTGAGCGGCACGGAGTAGTCGAAGTGGCCCATCCACGGATCTTCCTTCCCGGCCTTGATGCACTCCGTCCATTCCTGCTGCGGATTGCCGGGAGTGCGGCTGCGGGGCAGGCTCTTCGCCGGCGGCTTCGCGAGGAATTCGTCGCGGCGCTTCTCGGGCCAGAGCTGCGGATCCTTCGCCTGGTCGCTCTTGTTCAAAATCACGCCCTCGCTGCCGATGATCATCCAGCCTCCGGGCGTCACCTGTCCGTTCTTCTTCTCGTCCTTGTAGGCGAATGCCTCGTTCATGTTCACGCCGCTCGGAAACTCGGGCAGATACGGCGTGTTGTCGGGCTTCTTGCCCTCGTACCAAGTGAGCGCGATCTCGCCGTACTTCGCGCTGTTGAATTCCATCTTCACGATCGAGCCGGTCGGCCATGCGATGTCCGTGAGGTCATCCACCTGCGAGGCAGTGACGTGGTGCGGAGTCACGAGGCCGAGCGCGACACACGGGGCGTCGAGCAGATGGCAGCCCATGTCGCCAAATGCACCCGCGCCGTATTCGAGGAAGCCGCGCCATTTGAAAGGATGGATCGTGGGCGAGTACGGTGCGTCGGGTGTGGCGGCGAGCCAGCGCTCCCAGTCCAGCGACTCGGGCGCGGGCTCGGGCTTGATGATGGCGCTCTTGCCCTGCGGCCAGATCGGGCGGTTCGTCCACACGTGGACTTCCTTCACCTTGCCGATCGCGCCCGCGGCGATCCACTCGGCCACGGTGCGGTTGTCCTCGTAGGTGTGGCCCTGGTTGCCCATCTGCGTGATGACGCCCTTCTTGCGTGCGCCGAGGTGAAGCTGGCGGTTTTCCCAGAGCGTGTTCGTGAGCGGCTTCTGGATGAAGACATGCTTGCCGTGATGCAGCGCGTGCATCGCGGCGGGGTAGTGCGCGTGGTCGGGCGTGCTGATGGTGACGGCGTCAATGCCCTTCACCTCGTCGAACATCTTGCGGAAATCGGTGAAAATTTTCGCGTTCGGATATTTCGCTGCGGACTTCGCGAGGCGCGTGCGATCCACATCGCAAAGGGCGACGATTTCGTTGTTCGCCGCGACGCCCGAGAGGTCCGACTCGCCCTTGCCGTCAACGCCGATGCCGGCGATGGCGACCTTCTTCAGCGCGCCCTGCGCGAGGAGGAGATTCGGGAACATGCCGGACGCCGTGATGGCGCCGATGCCCGTGATGAAAGAACGACGGGAGGTGCGTGGATAAGTCATGGGTTGGTGTGGAGGTGAATTCGCAAAGCATCATCATCCGGCGCGGATGGGAAGCTTAGAACACGACGTGCGGATCACAGCCGTCCCGGCTGTGATGGCCGGCGGGCGTCCCGCGTGCTGTGGCGCGCAGAGGGGCAGCCGGGACGGACTGCCTGCCTTCACAGGCGGGACGCCTGTGATCCGCTTCATTCAGCGGTTTCTACAGCTTGATGCCGATTTTTTTGAAGCCTTCTCGGATTTCCTTTTCGAGCGTCGCCGCGTCGCGTCCGTCGAAAAGGATGCTCAGTTTTTCAATGCCGAAAGCCTCGTCACGCTTGGCTGCCGGGAGGGGGATGTTGCTCGGCCACGAGTAGCTGCCGTCCTTGGCCATCTTCACGAGCGGGTTCTTGAAGAACTTGTCCCACTCGTCGCGCGCCTCGGCGATCGCATCGAGATACTTCATGAGGCGCGTGCCTTTTCCGTCCCCGTCGAGGTGGCAGAAAAAATAGACGAGCAAGTAGGACTGGAAATACAGCAGGTGCTGCGAGTGCGAATTTGCCGAGAGGCTTTCCCAGTTGTCGCGCTTCATCGCGATGTGCTCGCCGAACGGGCGGAACTCCGAGGTGAGCGTGCGGTGCGACGTGGCGTTCGCGATGTATTCCTTCACGCCGCGCGCGTGCGAACCGGCGAGGAAGCGGCCCGCGTTGTAAGGCAGGCTCTCGGTGTATTCCGCCGAGCCCTCGATGAACCACTTCGGCAGGAAGGGCAGGAAGTCGTGCATCATCTGGTGCGTCACCTCATGCACGAGCGTGTCGCCGCGGTAGTCCGCCTTTTTGAACCAAGTCTTTCCCTGCAATTGCAGCCCGAGACTCAGGAACGGGATTCGGAAAATGCGATCCTTTGAAAAATAAACGCCGCCGGAATTCACCGGCCCGCCGTCGGCGAAGTAATCCTCGCGCGTCACGAAAAGCTTCGCCTGATAGAAGCCGAGATCCGCCGGCGGCGTCGGCGCGATGCCCCACGGCAGCGAGGAGACGAGCGCGCGCGTGGCCTCGAAGGTGCGCGCGATCTCCTTCATCACGCTCCCCGCGAGCTTGTCCTGCGAGACGAATTCAAACGACTGCGACTTGTAAACGTAGCGGCGCTTCGCAGCGTCCTGTTCTCCGAGCGTGATCTCGATGGAATTCGGCGGAACCTCGACGGTCGCCGGCCATGCGCGCGCTTTCGCCGCGGGAGTTGCGCCGGGCTTGCCGTGCGTCGCGACCGGCGGGGCCGCCGGCTTCCCGACATTCGCCGCAGGCGCAGCGGCAGGCGTCGGCGGAAAGGCGGGGATTGCAGCAGCACCGCCGCGGGCCGCCGCCTGATCGGCAGCCGAGAGGAGATTCAGCGCAAACTTCGAGGTCTGCCCGGTCGCGAGCAGGAGCGTCACATTTTCACCCTCCACGCCGACGAACTTCGCCTGGAATTTCTGCCCGTTCGCTGCCGTCCACACGCGCATCGCCGCCGCAGGCTGCTGCGCAAACGCGCAGAGTGAAAATGCCACGAGAAGAACGGACACACCGATGCGACGCACAACCTGGAGGATCATTTCGGAATGGTTGGATATCTGCCGGCGAACAGTCAATCGCACGCGGGGCAGTCACATCAAAAGTGCGCGCGCATTCTGAAGGACGAATCACGCAGGCAAGGTGAGCGTGTGACGCAGGAAGGAACGGTCAACCATCGCCGACGGCATGAAGGGCATGCCAACCGCAACGGGAATCGAGCGCCCTGTCCGCCGACTGCCAGGGGGGAGTTGGAACTGCGGGCAGGATTGCCCGCGTTACGACACCCTGTCCTTCAACAGACTCCGCCCCGGTGCCGGAGCCCGCGCGCGCGGTTTACTTTTTCTGCTTCGGAGAAAGGTAGAACACCACGAGTCCCGAGAGGATGGTTCCGAGGCCGGCGAGGGATTCCTTCGGATTCTCGGCGAAGACGTGCCAGAGCATCCAGCCGTTCACGATGAGGAAAATCGCGGGCGTGACCGGGTAGCCCCATGCGCGGACGGGGCGGGGGAGATTCGGCTCGCGCACGCGGAGGACGTAAACGCCGAGCACGACGAGCGCGGAGCAGAGTGAGATGGTGAACTGCACGTAGGTGAGCACCTTTTGGAACGAGTCCGTGGCGACCATGAGCGCGGCAATCGCCGTCTGCAGGAGCGTGGCATAGATGGGGATGCCGCTGGTGTTCACGAGGGAGAAGGGGCGCAGCACGCGGTTATCCTCGCCCATGGTGGCGGTGACGCGCGGGCCGATCCACTGCATGGAGCCGATGTGGGAGAGGAGGCCTGCGGCGATGAGCAGGGCCATCCATTTTCCACCTGCGACGCCAAAGACGTGCGTGCCCGCGATGAGGCCGACTTCGTTCTGGCCGCTGAGTTCCGCGGCAGGCGCGGCGCGGAGGAAGATGGCGTTCATCGCGATGTAGAGCACGGTGACGATGACGGTGCCGAGGGCCATGGAGAGCGGGACGTTGCGCGAGGGATTGCGCACTTCGGCGGTGACGTAGGTGGAGGCGTTCCAGCCCGCGTAGGCGAACATGACGTAAACGAGGCTCGTGGCAAAACCGGGGCTGAACATGCGCGCCGTATCACCCGCCTGCGGGATGAGCGCGCTGCCGTGCGCGGGCGCAAAGAAGCCGATCCCGAGGAACACGAGGATGGCGAGAAAGGAGAGCGACGTGGAGACATTCTGGAACCACTCGCGCAGCTTCGCGCTGGCAAGCATGGCGACGGTGATGAATGCGAGTGCGGCGAAGGCCATGGGCAGGGCCCCGAGGGCCGGCCTGATCCCGTGGATGTAATTTCCAAACGCCATCGCCCCGAGCGCGACCGGCGCGGCAAACCCTGCCGTGATCGAGATCCATCCTGCGAGGAACCCGACGGACGGATGGAAGATGCGCGTGAGGAAATGATACTCGCCACCGCTGCGCGGGAGCGCCGCCGCAAGCTCCGCATAGGCGACACCGCCGCAGAATGCGCACACGCCGCCGACGA